>JBFHCO010000139.1:0-5044 GCA_041585205.1 Candidatus Omnitrophota bacterium
CCTCATGCATCAGTCGCTCGCGGATATGGCGCGATGTGAGAAAACGCCCGCCGTCTTTTCCCGTCAACGGACTCGAATTATGCGCAAAATACATCGAAATCGTGGGTTCATCGATTTTCACGGCCGAAACGGCCTCAGGCTTGTCCGGATCCGCCAGCGTATCCGCCACATGCACTTCTGAAAAACCCGCAATCGCCGCGATATCCCCGGCTTCGGCCGCTTCCGCTTCATAGCGCTTGAGGCCTTTGTATTTTAAAATTTTGGTCACCTTTCCTTTTTCGATCTTGCCATCGCGCTTGACCACAGCCAGCGGCGAACCCACTTTGATTTGCCCATGAAAAATCCGGCCCGTGGCCATACGCCCGACATAATCATCGTAATCCAGCATCGTCACCAGCATTTGAAACGGCAAATCGGGATCCGCCACGGGAGGCAGGACACGATGTAATATCGTATCAAGCAGCGGCTTCATATCGGCGGAAGTTTCTTCCAAATCAAGTGTCGCGCGCCCTTCTTTGGCGGAGGCAAACACAATCGGAAAATCGAGCTGTTCATCATTGGCGTTGAGTTCACAAAAAAGGTCGAAGGTCATATCCACCACTTCATGCGGCCTTGCGCCGGGCCGGTCGATTTTATTAACCACCAAAATGGGCTTTAAATGCAGTTCAAGGGATTTACGCAGGACGAACTTCGTCTGCGGCATGGGCCCGTCAAAGGCATCCACCAGAAGCAGCACGCCGTCCACCATTTTCAGAATGCGCTCGACTTCTGAACCGAAATCGGCGTGACCGGGCGTGTCCACAATGTTAAATATCGTATCTTTGTAATAAAAAGAGGCATTCTTGGAGAATATGGTAATGCCCCGCTCCTTCTCAAGCGGGTTGGAATCCATCACCGTGGCCTCACCCTCTTTAAAGCTGTGAGCACCGGTTTGCTTGAGGAGCGCATCCACGAGCGTGGTTTTGCCATGGTCGACATGCGCAACAATCGCAATATTCCTTACATTTTTACGTCTTTTTTGATTAGGCATAAGCGCGGATACTAACAGGCATGGAGACCGCTGACAATACGTTTCGCGGCTATTTTTTCGGACATTTTTAAACGAGGGCGGACCTGGATTCCGGTATATCTTCCCTGAATTCTTCGATCAGCATGCGGACCTCGGCGATTGATTGAGCGCAGTTGATGCGGTTTCGAAACTCCACCGATCCCCGCGTTCCTTTAAAGTACCACGTGCCGATCCGGCGCATAAACAGCACGACCATGTGTTCCGGACGGTGCTGAAGTTCCAATTCAAGATGTCTCAAAAGCGCCCGCTTTTTTTCTTCGAACGCGGGTTCGGGTCCCGGGTCTCTCCCCTCCAGGGCGTCCGCGACACGCTTAAAAAGCCAAGGGTTACCGAGACCGCCGCGGCCGATCATGACACCATCGCAACCGGAAACCTCGATCATGCGCTGCGCATCCTCAGGCTTGTGAACGTCGCCGTTGCCGATCACCGGAATTTTAACCGCATCTTTGACACGCCGAATGGCTTCATAATCGGCTTTGCCGGTATACCGCTGTTCGCGCGTGCGGCCGTGCACAGCGACGGCGGAAAGACCGCATTCTTCAGCGATTTTGGCGATCTCAACGCTTTCCCTGCCGGATGGATCCGCAACCCCAAGCCGCATCTTGACTGTGACAGGAATTTTTTTGACCTTTTGGGTCACGGCTTTGAAAATTTGCCGGCAAGTTTCAGGTTGATCAAGGAGCGCTGATCCGGCACCCTTGCCCGCGATTTTAGGAACCGGACATCCAAGGTTCAAATCCAGCAAGTCATAGCCCATCTGCTCGATGAGGGCAGCTCCTTCAGCCATAATCTCCGGATTGCACCCCACCAGCTGCGCTCCGAGCGGACGGTCCTCGGGCACTGTTTTCATTTTAACGCCTGTCTTTTCTACACCCCGCACCAGACTGTCGGCCGAAACCATCTCCAAAAAGCAGAATTCAAGGCCATATTCGCGCGAGATGAGGCGGTAGGCCAAATCGGTACAGGCGGCCATAGGCGAAGAGATAACTCCGGTCTTTAATTCGAGTGATTTCAGTTTGATCATGGGGCTATGATAGCAGACCCGGAATCTTCATGCCACTTGAGCGGTTTCCATTTACTGTTAAATTTGGCATAATCACCCGTTATGCAAACTCAAACAATGGATATCGCCGTCGTGGGCGCCGGCGCAGCGGGCCTCATGACCGCCATTTGGGCCGGCCGTACGGCACGCCAAAGCAAGCGCCCCCTCTCGGTCTGGCTCTTCGATACGCGTGAGAAAATCGGCGCCAAAATTTTGATGTCGGGCGGCACGCGCTGCAATGTCACAAATCGCGTGGTCACCCCGGCTGATTTTCAAGGCGGTCCCCCCCATTTTGTAAAGCATGTCTTCCAGGCCTTTACCCCCGCCGCTTCGATCCGCTTCTTCAAAGAAATCGGGGTTGAGCTTGTGCTTGAACCGACGGGAAAGTATTTTCCGGTGACGCATTCGGCGGAAACGGTTTTAACGGCCTTGATCGAGCAATGTAATAAAACCGGAGCGACTTTAAAAACCGGGATTTGCATCCATCAGATCGAAAAAAGAGCTGATGGCTTTTATTTACGAGATAAAAAAACAGCCGCCGAATTTCAAGCGCAGAAAGTAGTTTTAACCACCGGCGGTCTTTCTTATCCCTCGACGGGGAGCGACGGTACCGGATATGCGCTCGCGCAAAGCTTGGGCCATTCGCTCACGCCGACTTACCCTGCCCTCACGCCCCTTTTAACCGAAGACCCGGATTGGCGCGCGTTAAGCGGCGTGACGCATGAAGTAAGGCTGACTTATTCTTTGAACGAAAAAAAAGTCCGCGAAACACGGGATTCTTTCTTATTCACGCATTTTGGTTTCAGCGGTCCCGCCGCTTTAGACATCAGTCGCCATGTCGCCAGTGCGCCGGTTGATTCAAATGCAACGATTCGCGCCTGTTTTCTGCCGCAGATCAAAGAAGAAGCGCTTAAAACGCTGTGGGAAAGAATGCAAAAGCAGCATCCGAAGAAATTGATCAAATCCTTTCTAACCGTAGAAATGTCCCTCCCTAAGCGTTTGGCCGAAACGCTTCTAAAAAAATCCGGCTTAAACGGCCAAAGCCTTTTAGCCGGACTTTCCGGTGAGAAGCGAAAAAAACTCATGGAAATGTTGTTTCATTGTCCGCTTCCGGTCACGGGCGTTTTCGGTTACAAAAAAGCGGAGGTCACCGCGGGAGGAGTGAATTTAAAAGAGGTGCGCGTCGCAACCATGGAATCCAAAATCACGCCGGGTCTCTATCTTGCCGGGGAAATTCTGGAGGTGGACGGGAGGATCGGCGGCGTTAATTTTCACTGGGCTTGGTGCACGGGCGCTGTGGCCGGTCAAAGCGCCGCAGGGAGTTTATGTTCATGATCTATCTGGCTTCGACATCGCCGAGGAGGAAAACGCTTCTTACAAAAGCGGGTGTGCGTTTCCGCGTGATACGCCCGCGCTATCATGAAAAACACCGGCGCCGCATGCTGCCCTCCCGCCTCGTGATGATGCATGCGCGCATGAAAGCGGAATCGTGCCTCGGAAAAATTAAAGAGGGTCTTATTCTCTCAGCCGATACCCTGGTTTATTGCAAAGGAAAGATCATCGGAAAACCGAAAAACTTAAAAGATGCTGCGCGCATCTTGGGACGGTTGCAGGGAAATTGGCATATGGTGTACACCGGAATTGCCCTTTTTCGTGTGGAGGACGGGCGCCTGAAAAAAAGAGACGTGTTTTACGTAAAAACCAAAGTCCTGATTAAAAAACTCTCGCCGATCGCCATCCGCAGTTATTTCAAAAAAGTGAATCCTCTCGACAAGGCAGGCGCCTATGCCATTCAGTCGCCCCACGGCGGCATCATCGAAAAAGTCCGCGGTTCCTTCACGAATGCGGTGGGGCTCCCTCTCGAAAAAGTGATTCCTCGATTGAAGTAAGTACCGAGTACCGAGAGAAATAAAAAGGGGGCAGGTAGTCACCGCATACCTGTCCCCTTTTTTGTTTTTTTTACACGGTACTCGGTATTCAGTACTATGATTTCTTAGGCACTCTCACCGGCTCGGTGTGATTGATTTTATCAAGAATGCCGTTGACGAATTTGCCGGAATCTTCCTGAGAGAATTTTTTAGCGATATTGACGGCTTCGTTGATCGCGACCTTAGGCGGGATTTCCGCCATGAATAAGAGTTCAAAGGTCGCAAACCGCAGAATATTGCGGTCCACCGTGGCCATGCGGTCCAAGTGCCAGTTCGCCGCATATTTTGTAATCACTTGGTCGATTTCTTTGATGTGTTCGAGTGTGCCGCGCACGAGGGTTTCAATATAGCTTTTGATCTCCGGCGGAAGATCAGGATGTAAACGGTCCAGATGCGTCAGTAACTCATCGGGCGGCGCCGGATTGAGTTCCGCCGTGTATAAAACTTGCAGCGCATGTTCGCGTGCCTGCGTGCGTTTACGCATAACAAGTCAAAAGAGAAAAGTAAAAAGTCAAAAATAACAGCGCATGCAGCTTGAGACTCAGATTCCGGCTCTTCACTTTTGACTTTTGCCTTTTGGCTTTTGCCTTTCCATTCAATTGATTGTTTAAATCCGCGATTTCAAGCGCTGCCAACGCGGCCTGAGCGCCTTTATTTCCGGCCTTCAGACCGGCACGGTCAATGGCTTGTTCCAAATTGTCAGCCGTGATTATGCCGGTAGCGATGGGGATTCCGGTTTCAAGAGCGGCTTGTGAAACGCCGCGCGTGACTTCTTGCGACACACATTCGAAATGATGCGTCCCGCCACGCAACACACATGCGAGCGCTATCAAGACATCAAATTCACTGCGTTGGGCCATTTTTTGACAAAAAAAAGGCACTTCAAGCGCGCCCGGCGTCCAGACAACTTCAATATCCCCTTCATTGACATCGGCCTGCTCCAGCGTTTCGAGCACACTCGTGAGCAGCCGCTTCGTGATGAATTCGTTGAAGCGGGAAACGACA
>JBFHCO010000140.1:0-4992 GCA_041585205.1 Candidatus Omnitrophota bacterium
GGATTGCTTTTGCCGAGCTCCACCAGGGTTTGACCGTAGGCGTCGCGCGTGGCCTTGCCCAATTTCTTTTCCATTATTCAAGCTCCTTCAAGGCGCGCTCGGTCTCTTCGGGCGTCGGCGCCACACCGTGGAAATGGTTGTTGTTTTCCATGAAGGAAACGCCTTTGCCCTTGATGGTATGCGCGACGATCATTGCCGGCTGATCCTTCACTTTTTGGGCATGATGAATGGCTTTTAAAATTTGATCAAAGTCGTGGCCGTCGATTTCCTGGACGTTCCAATTGAAGGATTTCCATTTATCGACGATCGGCTCCATATTGCAAATTTCCTGAGTCGAATCGTCCAGCTGGAATTTATTGTAATCGACGAAGGCTATCAGGTGATCCACGCCGTGATGCGCCGCCATGGCGGCCGCTTCCCACGTTTGACCTTCATTAGTTTCACCGTCACTTGTCACGACGTAGGTAAAATAACTTTTGTTGTTGAGACGCCGGGCCAAAGCGTGGCCGATGCCGATTGAAAGTCCCTGCCCCAAAGAACCGGTGGAGGCTTCCACGCCGGGTAAACGGCGGCGGTCCGGATGCCCCTGCAAAGGACTTCCGAGCCTGCGGAAGGTGGGCAGCATTTCACGGTCAAAATAACCGGCCTCCGCGAGTGCGGAATAAAGAAGCGGTGAGGCGTGGCCTTTGCTTAAGATTAGACGGTCGCGGTCCGGCCAATCGGGATTTTTGGGGTCATGCCGCATGATGGAAAAATAAAGTGCCGTAACAATATCCGTTGCCGAAAGCGAGCCGCCGGGATGACCCGAGCCGGCAGCGCCCGTCATTTGAATGATATCGCGACGGATTTGCTTCGCGCGCGCCTTCAGTTCTTCGATGGATGGTTTATTGTGAGTGCCTAGACCGAACATAGAAATGCGGAGTTTAGCGTCTTTCATCTTGACCGTCAACTGAATCTCCCGACAGGTCAAGCTTGGACGTAAACGTCATCCCCCTCTTCTTTTACTTTAAATGTGGGTTGTTTGATCGAATCATTGAAGGTGCATGCCCCCGTCGTCACGTCAAACTCCCAGCCATGCCACGGACAGGTCACCACATTCCCGTTGAGGCCGCCTTCGGCCAAAGGGCCTCCTTGATGCGGACAGACATGATAGATCGCATGCACTTTGTCGTTGACCTTAAAGAGGGCGATTTCTTTGCCATTCACTTCCACGCAGTGTCCCGTGTCAGAAGGAATCTCGCTTTTTTTTGCCGCTTTCACAAACTCCGCCATGCCTTGCCTCCGTTTACCAGAAAAAAAGCTTGTCTCAGGTGGGTCTTGCCCTACAATTGTACTCAAATTGAAACGAATTGCCATGAAAAACACCAAAGACAAGCGTAATATTCTGGTGATCGCCGCAAGCGAAACGGACGCGAACCTTTATTACGCGACCCGTTTCATCGCGCCCGACCCTTTCCTTTTTATTCAAATCGCCGGACGCCGGCACATGCTGATGAGCGATTTGGAACTCGACCGCGCCCGCAAGCAAAGCCGGGTCGACGAAGTGCATTCGGTGGCGGAACTCGCGGCCCGCTACCGAAGGAAGTTCGACCGCCGCCCTTCTTTAATGGATTTGGTGGAAGATTTTCTGAAAAGCCGGCGCGTCCGCCAAATCACGGTTCCGGGGAGTTTTCCGATTGAATACGCGGACCCTTTACGTAAGAGAAAGTTTAAAATTTTATACCAGCCGGAACCTTTTTTTGAAATACGAACCCGTAAAACACCTTCCGAGATTAAAGCGATCGAGCAGTCAATCCGGCATACCGAACATGCGGTCGCCGAAGCTATCCGTGCCCTGAAACGTTCCGCCATCAAAAAAGGAAGGCTCTATTTGAACGGCAAAGCGCTCACCTCGGAAGCCATTAAAAAAATCATCAATGTGCATTTGATGCAAAACGATTGTATCGCTTCGCATTCGATCGTGGCCTGCGGCATTCAAGGTGTGGATCCGCATGATGAAGGCAGCGGTCCCTTATACGCCCATCAGCCGATCATCATGGATATTTTCCCGCGTGATTCCAAGAGTCGTTATTACGCAGATATGACGCGCACGGTCGTACGCGGCAAGGCGAGCGTAAAATTAAAAAAAATGTTCGCGGCTGTTCTGGAAGGGCAGCGGATCGCCTTCCGCGCGATTCGCGACGGTGCGGATGGCAGCCGCATTCATGGCACGATTCAGACTTATTTTGAAAAATTAGGGTTTAAAACGGGGGTGCAGGACGGGCGCATGCAGGGATTTTTCCACGGCACAGGCCATGGGTTGGGGCTTGATATTCACGAACCGCCGCGCATCAGCGCGGGCAAAGACATTTTGAAGACAGGCCATGTGGTCACCGTAGAACCCGGTCTTTATTACGCCGATGCGGGCGGTGTCCGCCTCGAAGATGTCGTGGTAGTTACCAAAACCGGTTGCCGCAATTTGATGCGCCTCGCGAAGGTTCTCGAAATTTGAACTCCCTGTAACTTCATAAATGGCCTTGGGATAGCTCTCACGGGCATTGCCATCCCCTGTTTGTCGGGTAGACTTTAATGAGAAGGGTAAGGGGGGATGAACCATGGATTTTAAAATTCTGGGGTATATCCTCCTGATCGTCGGGGGTCTGGCGCATTTACTGCCGGATATTTTCGCGCCGATTGTTACGATCGGGACGGGCATTTTCACCATTCAGAGGGTCGTGGGGCTCCTTTCGGTAGTCATTGGAGTCGTGCTTTTTGTAAAAAAATAAACCGGCCTGAAGAACGGTTCTAAAAACAAAAAAGGCGGGATCGCAATTCGATCCCGCCTTTTTATTTAAATTAAATATGTTCCGATATTAAATTTCAGATGTGAATTGAGGAATAAGTTTGCGCGGCAATATGCCTTTTTGATGGCCCATTTCAAAAAGCTTCACGAGGCCCGCCTTTCCTTTCGCACCCAAATTCACGGTGTAATGATTCACATACATCCCGACGAATTGATCGCCAAGCTTTTCACGGATGCCGCGTCCATATTCCAAGGCGTAAGCCAGCGCTTCCTTGCGATGTTCTAATGCGAATTCGATACTCGTCTTGAACAATTTCGAAAAAGAGCGGATGGTTTCGTTTCCGAGATCGCGGCGTATAATATCAAGTCCCAAGGGAAGCGGTAAGCCGGTTTGCTCAAACCACCACTGACCAAAATCCAAATTTTTAAAAAGTCCTTTTTGATCAAAAGTGATTTGACCTTCATGAATCACCAATCCGTAATCTACCCGGCCGGCCAGAACTTCCTCGAAAATACGGTCAAAGGGAATAAAAACAGGGTTGATATTTTTTTCAAAAAGCTGCAACACGAGATAGGCAGTGGTCAATTTACCCGGCACGGCGATTTTTTTGCCCCGGAGTTGTTCCGGTTTTTGAATCGGTTCCGCTCTGCGGCTGACAAGAATCGGGCCGTATTGATCCCCCACACTCGCCCCGGAGTCCATGACAACATAATGATCCGCCATGTGTGTGTAGGCGTGGCAGGAAACCGCCGTCACTTCCAGTTCTGCTTTCAGAGCGCGTTGGTTGAGGCTTTCAATATCCTCAATGACATGTTCCACGCGGAAACCCTGCATCGGGATTTTCTCCTTTGCTAAAGCGTAAAACATGAAGGCATCGTCGGGATCGGGGCTGTGTCCCACACGGATAAGTTTGGATGCTATCGCAGGCATAGAGCCCTCATCATATGGAAAGTTAAGATACTGTCAAACCGAATTTTCCGAGTCCGCATGCGTCTTTGCGCCGGATTTTGACTTGAGGTATACTACCTTGCATGAAGAGGAAAAAGACGCTTATTTCATGTTTTGCCTTGGCCTTTTCAATCGCATGGGGGGCCTACGGAATTCAGGCTCAAATGGGTGCGGAGGCTGACGCACCGCTTCAGCTTGCAAATGTAGCCATCCCGGAATCGCTCGGTAAAATCGAAGATCGTTTTCATGGTACCTCTGAACGTTGGGTCATACACATTCAGGACGTGCACGCCCACCTGACAGCTCAAGAGAATATCGCCGCCATTATTGATCACTTAAATGCCGTCTACCAAATTGAAACCGTCGGAGTTGAGGGCGGTTGGTCTAAAACGCGTTATCCGGAAATTTGGGGGCTGCCGCAGTCGCGCGAAAAGCAAATGCTGGCCCGGGCCTTACTTGAAGATAATTACATGACGGGCCCAACTTACGCCGCTTTGTTCACCCAAACCCCTCTGCATTTGATCGGTTTAGAGGATCCTGCCCTCTATGAAAAAAATCGTCAAATCTATTTGAAGCATCTTGCTCAGCATGCCGCAACCGCCCGGCAAATTGACGATACTGCGGCTCAAATCGAATCACAAAAAAAAGCGGTGTTTCAAAGTGAGCTTTTACAGTTTGATCAAGCGCTTTTGAATTTTCATGACGGTAAGAAGGCCGAAACGTTTATCCCTGAACTCATTCGCCTGGCTCAAACTAAACAGGTCGCGCTGGCGGATTTAAACCAAATTCAGCTTTTTATCCAGCTGATGACCCAGCAAAGTTCCATCAACAAAGATAAATTGCAAAGCGAAGCGAACCGGTTGATGAGCGAATTCAAGAGAAAGCGCCTTTCTTTCGAGGAGCTTCTGAGAAGCGGTCTTGTGCCGGACGACAAACTGCAATTTTATCCGGAAACGCAAAAATACCGGGCTTTGATGGCGCTTCAGGATCAGATCGCTCATCACGAATTCTTTGATCAAATCGATCTCGCCGCTACCCGCACCAAAGAAGCCCTTTTTACGTCGGAGACGGAGCGCGAGCTCGATAAAAAGGCCGAGCGGTTTTATTTGGCCAAAAAAATCATCCTTTTTGAGGCCACGCCGGATGATCTAAAAAAACTGATCGCTGAACAAACCCTGATCGAAGAAGATATCGCGGGATATGCTCTATCCGATGCCCTGACCCTGGCGCTTCAATTCTATGAAATCGCCAAAGAGCGTGA
>JBFHCO010000141.1:0-4916 GCA_041585205.1 Candidatus Omnitrophota bacterium
CCGGATTGGCTTCCTGCTCGAAAGGCAGGCGGATATTGACGCCGAAACTGTTTTCGCTGCCGGCGCCTTCGTTCCCCGCGTGCATGATCCCCGTTGCGCCGCCCGTAATCACCATCCATCCCGCATCCACCATGGCTTTGGCAAAATCGTGCGCTTGCTTATACTCCCTGCTTTTCTTCGGTGTTCGGGCGGAACCGAACATGGCCACCTTGCGCACATGCCGGTAATTGTAAAATACTTTCAGCGCATAACGGAGCTCCTTCATGGCGGCATTGATCATCTTGATATCGCCGCGCTCCATTTCATCCTCGCGCATCTTCAGCGAAGTGACGATGATTTCTTCCAAAAATTCGGCATCCGGCGACCCGCCCGCCATTTCCACTAGTTTATGAATGGCTTTATCGATGTCTTTTTTCCCGGTCTGATAGCGGCGCCATTTCTTGGCATTTATTTTTTTCATCATCCGATTTTAATCCTTAATATGAGATCCCCTTCATGCCGACAGGTCGGGCACAGGCGCCCTTGACGGGTCAAGCGCAGCTTTTGACCGTCCTTGGTGTTTGGCGGAATGGCCACAGAAAGCGTTTTTCCCTCCGGTGTTTTGAAAGTGAGCTTTCCGCCCTTCTTGGCTTTATCGGCTTGAACGCGAACATTCACAACAATATCCGCGCTTTCGGAGGGAACATCGGGATGCCCTTCCGCACCGCTTCCTTGAGAGTATACGCGGTAAGTCGTCCCTTCCCCGCCGCCGAACCCTGAAAACAGATCCTGAAAGATATCGTCAAAAATGGAATAACGACCGCCCGCGTGGGACCGCCCTCCGCCGAACGGAGAACCGCCCCGTGAGGAGAATTGCCGCAGAAATTCATCGAAATTGAAACCCTGTGCCCCCGCGAAATTGCCGGAATAACCCCCTCCGAAGCGGCGCATCTGGTCATACTGCGCGCGGCGCTTCTCGTCGCTTAAGACATAATAAGCCTCAGAGACTTCTTTGAATTTCGCCTCGGCTTCTTTAACGTTATCGGGATTCTTGTCGGGATGGTATTTAACGGCCAGCTTGCGGTAGGTTTTCTTAATCTCGTCGGCGGAGGCCTTCTCGGAAATTCCGAGAATGTCGTAATAGTTCTTGGTATGTGTCGATCTCAATTTTGAACACTCCTTTACTCCGCCCCCTCGCCTACTTATATATATAAGTACGAATAATAGCGTGGCCCGGGATAAGGGGGCATCCTTAAAATTCTACCATCCTATAATGACACAAATGATGGCAGAACTCCAGAGGATGATGGTTCGAAGGAGGATTAGGCTTGGGTCGCGACAAGGGTCTTCGTCTGCATTTCGGTCTGCCATGCGTTCACGAAATCCTGGAGCGAGATGGTGACGCGCCGGTTTGCGCTCACATCCGAGTTCGTGAAGATGACCACATTGCCCGATGCCAATTTGGAAGCGGCATACAGGGCGCTTGAGACGTATTCGCGCAGTTTTTCACCGCTGACTTGGAAGACATCGCGCTGGAGCGCAACTTGGATGGTCTCAAGTTCCGTCAAATTAAGTTCGGTGCTGATCACGCGAACCGTATCCTGCGTGTTTTCGGTGACAAGATGGAGTCTTTCCGCAAACTGTTTTTTGAGTTCAAGCAGCTCGCCGGAAGCGGCGCCGTTTTGACCCAAGGCCACGGCAATCTTGTGATTGGCGGTCGTTGTGCGGAGTAAGTTCTCGATATCTTGAGCCGTCATATAATTCTGCCATTCAACCACCGTCAGTCCGGGCTCATTCAGGTTGCCAAGCGCAAGGCCCGCCAATTCCTGCCGGCTGACAAGGTCTTCATACAATCTGCCGGCGGCTTGTTCCAAAAGCGTCATGCGCTTAAAAGATTCTTTTCCTTCAAGCGCCTGCAAGAGACCTTCCGGGGCAACTTGGGACGCAGGCTTGGCGGTCAATGCCGCAACATGCTCTGCGGAATCCGCCGCGCGAACTTCCGATCGCGGCTGTTTGGCCGCATCAGCGATTTTTTCTTCCGCCGGCGCAGCATGCTTTTTATCGATTTGGCGGATTTGATTACTGACGGCCGGATGCCACGGCATCTTTTGCTCGATGGCCCGCAGCAACTGATAATTGACGGCTTCCAGCTGAATCGCCTGATTCATAAAAATACGGTTTGAGTTGTAGGCCCGGCCGTTCGCGGGATTATATGCATCGGTAAGCCCCCAACCGCGGTCAAAACTGACCTCGCCTTTGGCAAGCTTGAGTAAGTTTTCGACATTGTCAATCGCGGCCGCTTCACCCGTCGTCAAGGCGAGGTAAGGCCCCGCGGGAACAATTACGTCGGGACGATTCAATCCGAATTGAGCGTACTCACCCGGCCTGAAACTCGTGCCCGGAGCTGAAGCAAAGACGCGGTGACCGGATTGTTTTGCGATCGCAGCGGCCGCCTTCAAATAATTCACGTGGCTCACCGCCAAGGTTTGCGGAGCCAGCGCGGCTTCATCATAAAATACATTTCCGTAATATTCCGTCCAGGCGCTCGCGGCGCTGTCCCCACGGCCGATCGGAAGCAGCGCGTCACCGACCGCCTTCTTATCCCATGCGAATGACATTTGATCCCAAACTTCGCGCCCCTGCTGAATGCGCACCTTTATCTCTTTCGATGGATCTCCGAGAAGACCTTTCTCAATCAACGGAAGATACATCTTCGATTCCGTATGTTTATTATCAACAAAATTTTGTCCTAAGATGACCTCCCCTTTACGGTTGACATAGATCCGGTCGTGAAAGCGATTCTCTTGGTCGATAAAGTCCCGGTAACTCGTTTGATTCACAAGCCGTTCCGCCAGTTCGGCAATCTCTTGATCCTGCAGACCCGGAATCACTCCGCCTTTGAAGATCTCCGCGACTCTCATCAGACGTTCGGTTGTGAGACCCATATCCATGGCTCCATACACATATCCCATTTCTCCGAAACGGCCCGGAATCGGATATTCTTCGGCTTTAAAAAAGTTTCCGGAGTGCCGGATGAATTCGGGCAGGATGCCTGTGGGACGGCCGTCGACTTTCAGTCCAAGGCTCTCCACCATTTCAGTATAGACTTGAAGAGACTCACGAATGCGCTCCGTCACAGCCTTCGGATCCGAATCATTCTTCACCGAGTAGCGACCGTGATTGGCCGCGGCTAAAATATCCGCCATCCACATATAACCGATATCCGCGGATTTTAACCATCCGCCGCGCGGAACCACACCGTTCAAGGATTGGTTATAAGGCATGCCGTTCGCGGCGCGTTGATCCAGCAAACCCTTAAATGTTTCCCGATACGCTTCGAGCAATGCTTCTCTTTCAAGCAGCGAGCGGTCGACTTGTACGGGCGTCACGGTCTGGTCAGGCTGCGTGACGGATGTTTTTTGCGCGCCTTCTTTTTTTACCGGCGGAATGACCGAAACCGCCGGCTTATCATGAGACGTATCTTTGGTTTGAGTTGAAGGTTTCAGCAACGAATAACCAAGGGTCAGCGCTCCGACGGCTCCGGCTATGACGGCGCCCACACCCATGGATGCGGTCAGGCGGCGTCCGCGAATCTGTTCCGGCGCCTGAGGCGGAGGCGCTTGAACCGCCGGTTTCTTTGGCGCATACATCAGATATACAACGGTGAAGGCAAGCAGATTTAATGCAAGAATCCCCACCGCGACGGTACCCAGAATCGCAGAAATACCGAACAACAAATAAACCACGTATCCATAGACCGTCAGCGAACCGAACGCTGCTATAACAGCTAGCGTGTTACGAATCAGCGGCTGTGAAATGGCGATGTCACCGCCAATCGGTTGAGGGATCACGGCTATTTTACCCGCACTGGATTTATCATCCTCCGTGATATCCATGACGGTTTTCAGGACGCGGGCCTGAAATGCCATCGGCGTGAATAATTTGGCGAATAAATGCGCCACCCAACCCGGAAAAACAAAGGCGATCGTGACAGCCGGGAGATAGTACACGAAAAATAATTGGTAGAGCGGATTGTGATCGGGCAGAAGAACATGATCCAAACCGTAAACCAAATCCAGCGGAACGCCGACCACTGCCATACTCAACATAAACAGCCCGCTGAACACCCCAAGCGTGAAGGCCCGATTCTGAATATACTCTGAAATGGCATGCATTAATTCGTGAATCGCGCCGATATCAGCGGGACTGTTCCTGAATGCCTGGATCTTCGTTCTCACGGCGCTCGATAAATCCCTCGTATCCGTCGCCACCAGCCGCTGAAGCGACCGGATCACACTGGGTGCGCCTTCCCGGCTGAGCGTGGCCACCAATAACGATATGACCGCAGCTATCGACACCGTAATCGCAAGACCCGCGATCAGGATCGAAGTAACGCCCCATCCTAAAGCCATACCGACAACACCGAGAATCATCGCCGTCACCGAAATCAGCGCGGCATGAAAGTACCGCGTATTTAGAAGACCGCTTGCATTCAGCCAATAAAATCCGGCAGCAGCTAAAAGACCGGTTGCAACAAAGGGCAATGCCAGCGGCGCAACAAAAATCGTCCACACCGCCAAAAACGGAAGCGTTAGGAATGCCATCCAAAAATAGAACATCGAACGGGAAAATGAAATTCTGAGATGGGAGGCGCCGGCTTCATCTTCATGGAACGACAATCGCAAAGGTTGAATCCATTTAGCGATGGACGCGGCTAAAGCCCCCATGGCGACTGATATACCAAGGCCGGTCAACAATCCCGCGTTGCTCAATCCCACGGAGAGGATAGAAAACCAAAGCGCCGGTAAAAGCGAAATCAGTGCGACCCCGAATCCTGCCCCCCGAAACAGCCGGGTCGGGTCGAACTGCTGTGGGTGGCGATACACGTTCCCGGCATCGAGAAAGCTACTCACGTACAGGGACTGGCTGATGCGGGC
>JBFHCO010000142.1:0-4914 GCA_041585205.1 Candidatus Omnitrophota bacterium
ATTTGAAGGAAAATCACGGAGTCCGCGGTTCGCTCATGATTCAAACGGATACGGTGGCCCACAAAATTCCTAATTTCATTGAAAAGATGACGCGCGCCGGTGTGCGGCGGGTTTTTATCGGGATGGAATCGGTGAATCCCGATAATTTAAGAGCCACCGGCAAGTATCAAAATCAGCTTAAAGAGTACCGAAAAATGCTACAGAAATGGCGGGATCATGGCGCCATTACTTGCGCGGGGTATATTGTGGGGTTTCCCGGGGATACGTATGAATCCATCATGCGGGATGTGGAATATTTAAAGCGCGAGCTGCCATTGGATATTGCGGAATTTTTTATCATGACGCCGCTTCCCGGATCCAAGGATCATCAAAAATATTTTCTCGAAAAAATCCCGATGGATAAAGATACGAACTTTTACGACACCGCGCATGTTGTGATGGATCATCCCAAAATGTCGCGCGAGGAATTGATGCGCGCTTACCGGGATGCATGGCGGTCTTTTTACAGTAAAGAGCATATCCGGACGCTTTTATTGCGCAGGAAGGGTCCGCGGCGCAGGCTGCTTTTTGCCTCGCTGATATGGTTTTGCAGTTCGGTGTTCTTGACGGACGTCCATCCTCTGCTAGGCGGTTTTTTCCGGATAAAAGACAGAACCGACCGGCGCCGCGGCATGCCTCGGGAAGGGCTGATCCCGTTTTATGCCAAGTGGATTTGGCAGCATGCGGTTTATACGGTAAAATTACTGAAGATGATTTGGGATATTTGGCTGGTGGTGCGTGAAGCGAATCGTCCTGAAAATGCTGATTATATGGACGACGCCATCCGTCCCGTGCCGGTGGAAGTGCCGCCGGTATCTGTTTCTTCACAACAACAAAAGCAATCGATCGCCGTTTAACGGCGGAAGGTGCGTTTTTGAAGCTTTATTTGATTAATCCGCGCTTTGAGCCTACGATTTGGTCTTTTGAAGGACTCCGCCCCTTTACCGGAACCCGTTTCTTGACAACACCTTTAGGATTAGCGACAGTTGCCGCACTGACTCCCGCGCATTGGAAGGTTGAAATCGCGGATGAGAACGTCGAAGACATCAATTTTGACATCGATGCCGATTTGATCGGCATCACGGCCTTTAACGTGCAATATCGAAGAGCCGTTCAAATAGCCGCGGAATTCCGCAAGCGCGGCAAGCCCGTCGTTTTTGGAGGGCCGTATTGCAGTTTGTTTCCTGAAGCGCTCGAGGGGCATTGCGATTACCGCATTTCCGGTGAGGCTGAAACGATCTGGCCCGAGTTCTTAAAAGATTTTGAATCCGGTTGCGCCCGGGAACTGTATAAGACCGATGATAAAAAAGTAAATCTAGAGACCAGCCCGATTCCCCGTTACGACCTCATCCGCAGTGAACGGTACAATGTCATGTGCCTGCAGACAAGCCGCGGCTGTCCCTTTCAATGCGAATTTTGCGACATCATCGTCACGGACGGAAGAGTACCGCGCATCAAAACGGTGGAACAAGTGCTCGCCGAAGTGGACTACTGCGTCAAGCAGGGCGCGCATTACATTCTTTTTGGAGACGCTAATTTTATCGGCAACATGCCTTTTGCCAGGAAGTTGCTCCCAGCACTTGCCGAATATTCAAAGAAAAACGGTTATCCCGTGGAATTCTGCTGCGAACTCACGGTGAACGTGGCTCATCATCCGGATCTGCTGGAGCTGTTGCAAGCGGCCAATTTTTATTCGGTGTTTATCGGCATCGAATCACCCCGTCACGCAAGTCTTGTTGAAACCAAGAAGCTGCAGAATACACGCCGAAGTATGGTTGAGGACATTGCGACTATTCATTCTTATCATATTTCGGTGATGGCGGGCATGATTGTGGGTTTTGATACGGACGACCCTTTGATTTTCAAGGAACAATATGATTATTTAAGCGAATTGGGTATTCCATTTACGACATGCGGTACGCTGGTGGCGCTCCCGAATACCCCCTTGTTGAAAAGACTGCAGTCGGAGGGCCGTATGCTGAATGAGGAATGGACCAGCATGAACGGGCACGGTTCGGCTGATTGTAATTTCATGCCGAAGAAAATGACGTTGGAGGAATTACGGCGTGGCTATAATTGGCTCATACGCAGCCTTTACCGCTATGACAGTTATGCCGATAGATTGGTCAAGGCATTGAATCGTTTTCGCAACCGCAACCCTGAACACAAGCGCGCGGATTTGGATGCTAAATTCACGGTTTTGCTGTTAAAGGTCATCATTTATTACGTATTCACATTGGATTTTCAACGCATGAAGTTCTTCCTCGGCAGCCTTTGGCGCGTCGCTACCGGCGGGCCTTTTTCAGTGGGAAAATGGCTCGAGTATTTCCGCTGGATCGCCACGCACCGCGCTTTCCGCCAATATGTGATCGAACAGCACGGAATTCCTGAGTCGATGAATCCGGGGGTTCCGCCATTTACTACGGCTAAGTCGGAAGCGACATCCATTCCGATGGCAGCGCCCGAGCCGGCCCCGATGTACGCCCGAAAATCAATTTAAGAACTATGGAAAACAAACTCGATTTAACCAGTCCCGCGGTGTTTATTGGCAAACAAGGCAACGGTATTATCAGCTTTGGTTCCGGGCAGCCTGATCTGCCTCCGCCGCGAGAAGCTTTGGAAGGGATCAATATCCGTGCGGATTTACGTTACGGTTTGATACAGGGCGAACTACCATTACGGCAGGCACTTTCGAAGGAGTATCCGGGTTCGACGGCGGATAACTTTGTAATCACAAACGGAGCATCCGAGGCTTTAGACTTGATTTTCCGCGTTCTCGGTAAGGGGAAGGTCCTGTTGCCGCGGCCGTATTACTATTCTTATCCGCCTCTGGTGGAATTGGCGGGGATGGAGGCAGTTTATACGGATTTAAAAGAGGGGCGGATGGATATCAATGATTTCAGAAACAAGATCAAAGACTGCAAAGCGGTGCTGATCAATTCACCGTCTAATCCGACGGGGCGCATCGAGGATATCGAGACGCTCAAAGAAATCGAAAAGATCACCATGAAACTCGGCGTCTATGTCATCTCCGATGAAGTATACAAGGATTTGATCTATGAACGGGAGAATTATCATATCAACGGCAATCATGTGATCACCGTCAATTCCTTTTCAAAAACATATGCCATGTGCGGTGTGCGCGTGGGGTATCTGTGGTCGGCGGACCAGTCGATCGCGGACCGCGCGATTGAAATTAAGACTCATACGTCCATGAACACGAATCTCGTGGGTCAGGATATGGCGCTTTCGGCCATGAAAGCGCCGAAGGAATACATTGCCGCACAGCAGAAAATTTGGCGCCAGCGCCGTGATTTAATTTACGGGGGATTCTGCCGGCTTGGTTTTGAATTGTGGCGGCCGGAAGGTGCTTTTTATATCCTTCCGAAATGCAAGAACGCACGTCAGTTCCTGACCACGTTATATAAGGATTACAAAGTCATCACATATTTGGGCGAATGGTTCGGCGCTCCCGACCATATCCGTCTGAGTTATGCTTTGGATGCTGAGCAGATCGAAGAGGGCTTGAACCGCATCGAACTCGCCATGAAAAAAATCAAATGTTTCTGAAATAGATAGTGAATTAACAAAGGAGCTGAGTATGGCTAAGTCTAAAATATTAATCATCGAGGATGACCCGGATTTGCGGACCATTCTGGTTACACGGCTGACCGCGTCGGGGTTTGAGGTGAAAACCGCGCAGGATGGCGTCTTGGCAATCAAGGAGGCCCATTCATTTCAACCGCAGCTTATTATTCTGGATCTTATGTTTCCGGCCGGCGGCGGCAATTCCGTATTGAGGAATCTAAAAATGTCAAACCAAACGAGCTCTATCCCGATTATTGTTTTAACCGCCATGAAAAATGAGAATAAAAAGGCGGAAGTGCTTAAGCTGGGTGTGGCAGCCTATCTTGAAAAGCCGTACAATCCGGATCAATTGCTTCAGGAAATTCAGCGCCATCTCTCAACAGCCAATTGATTCTATAATAATGATCAGCCGGGTATTGGGTGCAATGAACAAACCGATTTTATTTATCATCGGCGCCGTTCTGCTTGGAAGCGTCGCGTTTGCCGACATTGTCACAGGGTATGAGCTGGCTTCCAGTATATTTTATTTTATACCTGTTTTGTTTTTCAGCCTGTTACTGGGTACTTCCTTCGGCGTGGTAGCATCAATGGCAAGCGCATTTCTTTGGTATTGGAGCGATTTAATCGCAGGGCATGTTTATTCGCAATCGTTCATTCCCATCTGGAACGCGTTTGTGAGGCTGGTCATTTTTCTAACCGTATGCTTAACAGTAACGCGGTTACAAAAGGAACTCGCGCTTCAAAAGCAAAGAAATGATGAAGTTCTTCGGGCCAATGCCGAAATTCAGCGCTTGTCTAAAGTGAAGGAAGAGTTCACAGCGATCGTTTCTCATGAACTTCGAACACCCATGACCGCGATCCGAGAAAGCGTTAGCCTGATTCAGGATGGCATGTTAGGCCCTGTTCATAAAGATCAGGAGCCTTACTTTGAAATGATTAAGCGTAATGTTGATCGATTGATTTATTTGATCAATGATATTTTGGATTTTTCCAAGTTGCAGGAGGGAAAAAGGAAACTTGATGCCAATGTGCAACAGATAGGGCCGATCGTTGAAGAGTGTTTTCATTTATTCAAACCTCTTGCCGGCAAAAAGGGTATTGAGATGAGTCTTGCGGTAGGACAGAATCTTCCCTGCGTAATATGTGACACAGATGGGGTGAAGCAGGTCATCGGGAATGTGCTCTCAAACGCCATTAAATTCACGGACCGCGGTGAGATTTCCATTCACATAATATCCCAAGATAGGAATGTGGAAGTTAAGATTACAGATACGGGTCGGGGGATTG
>JBFHCO010000143.1:0-4827 GCA_041585205.1 Candidatus Omnitrophota bacterium
GCACGTAATGTTCCTTATCGGCATCCAAAAAAACAAGATCAAAAGGGCCTTTTATTTTCGGTATGGAATCCAGCGCGCGCCCGAGCATCAGCTTGATTTTTTTGCCGTGCGGACTTTTGGCCCAGAATTGTTTGGCCAGGGTGGTCGCTTCGGCGTCGATATCCAGCGTGATTAATTCGCCGTCTTCAGGCAGCGCCTCGGCCATAGCGAGCGCGCTGTAACCGGTGAACGTGCCTATTTCAAGCACGCGCCTGGCCTTCACAAGACGCGTCAGCAGGCGCAAAAAGGCGCCTTCCAAATGCCCCACCTGCATTTGCGGAATCTCGGTCTTGGCGTAGGTTTCCTCCGCGAGGGCCTTTAGAGTTTCTCCTTCCGGCGCCGAATGCGCAGCGGCGTATTTTTCAATCGCTTGAGGGACGATAGCTTTCATGCGCTAATACGATTCCTCGGGATTGCGCTTGCCTTCTTTTTCGCCCCAGGGAATCGAGAAGGTGCCCGTATTGGAATCATAATCATGCTCCGAATAATTCAGGCAGGAAATAAACAGTATCGGCATGATGAGTAACGCGAATAACAGCAAATATTTCATATTCGACTATCCTCTTTTGAATTTATGACGTCATTTGCACGGGATGCTTCATAACACGAGAGTGATTATATCCCGAGTTCCTCATACGAACGGACAATTTTTTGCAGCGCGATCACATAGGCTGCGGTTCGCAGATCCGGCACGTCTTGGCGCGATAACCGGACTTCGCGGACCATATTATAGGTTACGCGCATGGTGTCATCCAGTCCGGAGCGGACCAAGTCGAGTTCTTCGGTGCCGTGCGTCAATTTTTCGCGGATTTCGGCCGGAACCGGCCTGCCGATTAAGGATTCAATGGCTTCGACGATTTGCAGTCCGCGCATTTCATCCAGCCGCTTTTCCATGCGGCCGAAGCTGATATGGGAAATATTTTTAATCCATTCAAAATAGGATACGACGACGCCGCCCGAATTCAGGTACACGTCGGGTATAATGACTTTTCCTTTTTTAATAAGGATCTTATCGGCCTCCGCCGTCACGGGGCCGTTCGCCGCTTCGGCGATGAGGCGCGCCTGAATTCGGGCCGCGTTTTCGGCGGTGATCTGCTCTTCGCGGGCCGCCGGAATCAAAATATCGCAGGGCGATTCAAAGACCTTCATCCCCTCGGGGACGAAAGACGCCTCCGCAAAACCCTTCACGCCGCCCGTGCGGTCAATATACTCTTTGACTTTATCCACCGGCAGTCCCTTGTCCGACAGCAGCGCGCCGTCTTTTTCGACAATCGCGACGATTAAAGCGCCGTCTTCCTCCTGAAGAAATTTGGCGGCATGATACCCCACTTTGCCCAGCCCTTGAATGATGATGCGTTTGCCCGCAAGGTCCCCGGAAAGCCCCGTCTTTTTAACGTCGTCCGGGTGACGGAAAAACTCCCGGAGTCCGTATTGCACGCCGCGTCCCGTGGCTTCCGTGCGCCCCGCGACGCCGCTTTGAGAAAGCGGCTTGCCCGTGACACAGGCAATGGCATTCACATCCTGCGGGTGAAGTGTTCTGTAGGTGTCGGCGATCCAGCCCATTTCGCGCTGCGAAGTGCCCATATCGGGCGCCGGCACGTTGACGCTCGGTGAAATATACCCGCGCTTGATCAACTCACGGGCAAAAGCGCGCGTAATGATTTCCAGCTCATGCTCCTCATAATCCCTCGGACGGATGCAAAGACCGGTTTTAGAACCTCCGAAGGGGACATTCGCCAGGGCGCATTTATAAGTCATGATGGTGGCCAGCGCTTCAATTTCTTCCTGCTGCACAATGGAAGAAAACCGCATACCCCCTTTCGTAGGCAAGCGGTGCTCGCTATGGACCGCGCACCAACCGTTAAAAACCCGGTATTGACGATTGAGCTCAACGGGAAAAGAGACCTGATAAACCGAGCGGCAGCTGCGCAGCTGCTCCGCCAATCCGGGCGGAAGCTTCAGGCATTTCTCCGCCCGCTCGGTCATGGCATTGACATTGGTCAAAAAGCTATGGTTCTTTTGATTCGTCATGCGGCTCCGGGTCAGCGCTTCAGCCTGCGCAAGTGCTGCCTTCCTATCTTGATTTTTTCTTTCAATTCAAGAATTTTAGATTCGTAGTGAAATTTCAGGGGGGTTTCAGCGGACTTTTTTCGCCGCTTCAGTTTGGAGATTCTTTTTTTCCACTTAATCATGCGCGCTCGAAGCGTTAATTCAAATTTAGTTATTCCCGGCATCCTGCCTCCCATCTCAAGTACTGTCTACGGTTTCTGTACCGGCGGCCGAGCGTGCTTGGATCAACTTAATCCCCGAATCCGCCGCCGCCTTCGGAAAGTGCGGGGTAGCGTTTTGTTTTGCGCCGCTGCAGCTCTTCGGGCGTGGCCTGGCAGCCCGCGAAGACGATCCCCAGAACCGCAAGCAGAATCCAAACACTGATTTTTTTCATGAATTAAGCTCCTCTGAAATGAGCAATCGGCGGAATTCTAACGGTAACCACGGGAATTATCTATTTCTTTTTTCAGCCCGCGACAATGCGGTCGCGACCCGCTCGCTTGGCCTTGAGGAGCGTGGCGTCCATGCGGCGGATAAAGCTCGTTTCGTCCGGTTTACGGATATTTTTGAAATTCAAAAGTCCGATACTGACCGTCAAACGCGCCTGCTTGCTGCCGAAGCGGAAGACATGCTGCCGGACGGCTTTTTGAATGCGTTCGGCAACGACCCGCGCGTGTTCGATATCGGTTTCAGGCAGCAGTGCCAGAAATTCGTCTCCGCCGTAGCGCCCCAAACGGTCATTGACGCGCAGATTTTGCTCGAATAAATGCGCGGCGTCGCGCAGCACGATATCGCCGGCCACGTGACCGTATTCGTCATTCACCTTCTTGAAACCGTCAAGGTCCATCATCATACCGCAAAACGAGCGCCGGTAACGCAGCGCGCGCTCCATTTCATAGCGCAGCTCTTCCAGAATGCGCCGGCGGTTGAATTGGCCCGTCAAGGCGTCGGTGCGCGAGGCCTCTTGGAGCTCCTCCCAGAGCTTGCGCAATTCCTCCTTCGCGTCCCTGCGGCTGGTCGTGTCTTGCCACATACCGACAAAATGTTCAATTCGCCCGTCCTTATTTTTAACCGGCGCAATCATGATGGATTCAACGTAGATCTCGCCGCTTTTTTTGCGGTTGATCAAATCCCCCTTCCAGATATGGCCGCCCACAATCGTCCGCCACAGATCTTTGTACACCGACGGTTTGGTTTTGCCCGATTTTAAAAGCCGCGGGTTCTTGCCGACCACTTCCTTGGCCTGATAGCCCGTGATTTGGGTGAACATGGCGTTCACATACTCTATGTTGGCTTCAAGATCGGTCACCATGACGGGAATCGGACTCTGCTCGATAATCGCTTCGAGCAGCTTGGCTTTGCTAAGCGGATTTTTTTTGGACATTATTATTGACCGGAATCTGTGCCGCCAGCTGGCCCTGGCGGGCATAATCAATGGACTCGGCCAGAATACGGGCGGCCTCCTGAGGGGCATGGAAGCCCATGGAATTTTCGGCGGAAACGAAATCCAGACGCCACTGCGCCTTGCGCTGCAAATCCAGCGCGGGCTGAAGCGCCTCAGCCGGAACGCCGCGTTTTTTGGCGGCGACGATATCATCCAGCAGGGCCCCGAGCGCCGCTTCGGCGCGCGTCATCAAATCCTGCGTCCGCGCCTGAATGGCTTCGGCGCGGTCCAGCATTTCACGTTCCGAAAAATGATGACACGGCAGACAGGAACGTGAAATATTCAAAAGCGGGCTGCGAATATGATGGTCCGTCACCTTCAAAGCCCCCTCCCGCACATAGGGCATATGGCAGTCCGAGCAGGACACGCCGCTTCTTGAATGAATACCCTGCTGCCACAGCTCAAATTCCGGATGCTGCGCTTTAATGACCTTCGCTCCCGTTTCGGCGTGAATCCAATCGTGAAAATTGTATTCGTCATAATAGGCTTCGATTTGTTCCGCTTTAAATCCCTTGTCCCACGGGTAAGTCAGCATTTTGCCTTCCCCTTTGAAATAATATTCGACGTGGCACTGCGCGCAGACAAACGTGCGCATTTCCTGGCGCGTCGCCATGGTGTTCGGGTCATAATCAGGAATGCCTTCGGCCGCCTTGACGCTCTGCATGGCGTTTAAAAAGGCGGGGCGCGTCACGCGCAATTCCATGGTTTCGGGATTGTGACAGTCGACACAGGCTATCGGATGGCTGACGTGTTTCCATGCCTCCTCAAGCGGCATGGCGTTGACCTTGGCAAAGCCGGCCTGCAGGTCGCCTTCTCCGACGGTTTCGTAGACGTGCTGCATGCCGCCGGCATGGCATTGCAGGCAGGCGCCCGGCTGCTTGAATTGCTGCGTCCGCAAAGTTTCCTGCTGGTCGGATAGAGAATAAGCGTGGCCGCGCTCTTCACGGTAATCCACGCCGAAGGCATAGCCCGCAAAAATCCGCTTCCAAACCGGATTCATGTCGATTTTCGAATAGGCCTCGCTTCCGCCGTAGCGCGTCCGGACCGTGTCGACGGTCTTACGGTAGCCGTCATATTCGCGCGGATAATTCTGCGCCCAGATTTTGGGGTCGGTGACGGATTCATCCAATTCCACGACTTTCAGCCGCCTGTAACCCGCTTCATGTTTACGCTCTTGAATATTGAGCAATAAAGACGTCACCGCCCAAGTCATCAAGGCCGTGACTAATATCACCGCCCCGTAAGTAAAGCGTTGTCTCATACCGTTCCTTTCTTAAGAAGAAAAACTCATATGC
>JBFHCO010000144.1:0-4816 GCA_041585205.1 Candidatus Omnitrophota bacterium
CGTGACGAAAGCGAAGAAGACGCACAGGAAAAAATTCTCGCTATTTTAAAAGATGCGGTGCGCTTGAGGATGATCAGCGACGTACCGCTCGGATCTTACTTAAGCGGAGGCGTTGATTCGAGCCTGGTCACCGCGATCGCAACGGAAGTTTCGGGCAGGCGGCTTAAAACATTTTCGCTTACCTATGAGGAAGATTTGGCGCATAAAAAAGATTCGCATTATGCCGCCAAGGTTTCCAAACTGCTGGGAACGGAACACCGCGAATACGTCATGACGGCCTCGGAACTGCCTGACAATCTGGAAGGCATCATGCGGTCTTTTGATCAGCCTTTTAACGGTGTTTTGGCCACATACTTTCTTTCAAAACTGGTGAAAGAGCATGTCACGGTTGCGTTGACCGGTGACGGCGCGGACGATCAATTCGGAAGCTACGCCCATCACCGCCTGTGCTGGCCGATTGAAAATTACATCCGGGCCCGCCGTTTGAATCTTCCGGATTCCGAAATTGATTTCCGGCCCTATGAAGGCAGAGAAGATTACGTCAAAAGCTTGGCCGACGAAGATTTGGCCAAATGGCGCATCAAATTCTACGCCTTTGTCGATGATGAAAAAGAGGCGTTACTGTCTCCGGAAATCTACCGCAAGGTCCGGCCTTTCAACTCCTTGGAATTACTCAGAAAAAATTTAGCGCATACACAGGGTTTGGATTCTTTGAACCGGCTGCTGGATGTGGACGTCAACACCTTGCTGCCGGATGAAATTCTCGTCTTCGCCGACAGGCTTTCGATGGCGCATTCTCTGGAACTGAGATCGCCCTTTCTCGACTTTCGTTTAGTCGAATTGGTCGCGACAATTCCCGGAAAGCTTAAAATCAAAGACGGCATTCCCAAATACATTCTTAAAAAACTGGCATCGCGTTATCTTCCGGACGAAATTCTTCACAGGCCCAAAGAAGGGTTCATACTTCCTCAGGATTCTTGGCTGCGCGGAAAGTTACTGGGCTTTGCCAAGGAAATGCTTTCAGAATCCAGCCTGAGCAAACACGGTTTTTTTCAGGCGAAGCCTGTCCATGCGATGTTTAACCGCTATGTCGAGGGCCGAGAGAACAACAGCTATAAAATATGGAATTTAATTCTGTTTCAGGCTTGGTATGAAGCTTGTTTTTTAGGCCGTCAACAGGAAAGCGTGAAAAGCTGTGGCTGATAATCCCTTGCAGGAATTATGGAATTGCTTGAAATCGGATATGGACCGCTATTTCCATACCGGATTTCGCAAGGCGCAAAAGGAAATCAATAAAACTAAAATCGTTATCGAAACGATTGTGTTTAAGGCCGGCTATCACGCGCTTTTGCTTTATCGAATCAGTCATTTTTTCTACCGCATCAAGCTGTCCTACATCGCGTGGTTCATTCAGCGGCTGAATGTCTGGCTCACCGGCGCTGAAATCGAGTACAACGTGGAAGCAGGGCCGGGGCTGTTCATTGCGCATCCGGTCGGGATCGTGATCGGCCGGGGCAGTAAAATCGGAAACCGCGTCACGGTGTATCAAAATGTGACTTTGGGAGCGCGCCATACCGATTCGGTGCGAATTTTTAAATTCCCCGTCATCGAAGACGAAGTCACGATCTATGCGGGCGCCGTGATTGTGGGGGATGTCCTGATCGGAACACGCAGCATTGTCGGCGCGAATGCCGTGGTGCTTGAAAACATACCTCCGGATTCCTCCGCGGTCGGCAATCCCGCGAAGGCGATTCAAAAAAAAGAAAATATTCCAACTCATGAAAAAATATAGCTTGTCTTTGTGCGCTTGGGCGTACAACGAAGAAGAACTGATCGATGAGTTTGTCGAGACATCCGACCGGGACTTAAAAGCGGTTTCCGATGATTATGAAATCATCATCGTGGACGATGGCAGCAAAGACCGGACTTGGGAAAAACTGAATAAGCTGACCGAGAAATATCCGGCTTTGCGCATTGTGCGGCATGACATTAATCAAGACGTCGGTTACGGTTACAGGACCACCATGCCTATGGCTTGCAAGGAAATCATTTTTTGGAATACGATCGACCGGTTTCACGACATGAAGGAGCTGCCTAAATTTTTGCAGTACATGGAACGCTATGACATGGTCCAAGGGGTCCGTACGGATTTATCCGCCAACCCGCTTTCGCGTAAGCTGACCACCTATTTCAATTACAACTTAATCCGGCTTTTATTCGGTATTCCGATGAGTGAATTCCAAAACGTGAAGTTCGTCAAAAAATGGATTTTGGACCGCATTACGCTTGAGTCAGGCAGTATTTTCACGAATGCCGAAATCGGAATTAAGGCCTATTTTCTCGGAGCCAAAATCAAAGAGGTCCCCATGACCTTTTTGAGCCGCGAAAAGGGCAATGCCAAAGGCGCCCGCTTGAGTTCCATCTGGAAAACCTTCCGCGATATCATCAAACACTGGTTTCTCTGGATGGTCCTGGGCAGGATCGAAAGGGTAAAGAATCCCGTCCCCGTGGACCGGGTTGATTCCAAAAAATGGTAACTGCGGCTGCCCGGAACGGAAATCACAGCGGGGTCCTTGTCATCACGGATCGAAAGCTGAAAAGTTATAAGGTTTTTCACTCTCGTTTTGACCCCGTCATCCGTCACTGGAAAATACCTTATCGTTTCGCCGACGTTCAGGATAAGCATCTGAATGAAGCAATCCGGAAGGCCGCGCTGATTCTGTTTTTGCAGCCCGGATGTGCGCGTCGTTTAGCCGCATCCTCCGTCAAAGCTGTTTCCGCGGCTTTAGCGGATGGAACCGGGCTTTTTGTCGCCGAACCCTCACTGCTCCATCACGCCCACGCGCGTCCGCTCAATCTTCCGCGGTATTTAGGAGAAAAAAAAGTACAGTCTTTGACTGTCCGAAATGCCGGTCATTTTGTGGCTTCCACGAAATTTCAGGGAGAAACCCTTTCTTTTCCCGATTCGATAACGATCGGTAAGATCCGAATTCCCAGAGGCAAGAGGGATATCATTTTATCGGCGGGGCGGGAACCCGTCCTTTTTTTCAAAGCATACGGGCGGGGTAAATTGGGATTGATGATGGTTTCACCCGACGTCATTTTAAACCGCATCGGATTCGGTTCGGACTTGGATGTTTTTTACTGGAAAGCCATTATTTTTCTGTCAAAGAAGCCCTTAACGCAATTACTTCCTCCGAGATTTCTTACCTATCGCATTGAAGATTCCATCGGAGAAGGACAATACGCATATTTGGATTATTTAGTAGAAAGAGGCCACAAAATTCACTTAGGACTGGACCTGAATGATTTCCATGTGCCGATGGCGAAAAAATTAAAACCTTACATCAAGAAAAATATCATCGAATTTTCTCCGCATGCCTTTACTCACTTCAAGCATGCGTCGCTTCCGGATACCGAGCTGATTTATGTTGATTTCAGCGGCAAAGAATACCCGAAAAGCAAATTGAAGCGGAATTTCTGGCGTTTAAAGCAGTTTATGAAACGGACAGGAATCCGGTTTTCTCCGGTATTGACGTATCATTACTGTCAGTTGGGCAAAGCCGCGCTCCCTTTTTTAAAAAAAATGGGTGTTAGATACTTGACGTTTCCATTCCGGACGAATGTCGCGCTTCATCATGCCATGAGAAAGGGGTGGCGCCGTCACCCCTTCGGCAAACTCGGATTCGTTTGCGACCGTTTACCCGAGGATCGTGATTTATATGCCATGGTTTCTCATCATTTTCCGAATGACGGACTGCATACCCGGGAAATGGATGTTTCGGTCACATCACGGCTTGATTTTCTGTATGGATTGAGATTGAAAGCGCCCGGCAAGCGATTCGAGCAATACAAAGAGGCGACGGAACGCATTTATGTCTACGCAAGACGCGCGTTTGAAAATTTATTTTTCGCGACGGTATTCACCCATGAGACGCTGATCAACTATCTGCGGTTGCCGGAATTCAAAAAAGTCGTGAGATCCATCGACCGCAGGTTGAAACCGATGCGCTGCGAAAAGGCCCGATTTCAGGAGATTGCAGAGTATTACAGACGCAGGGCCGAATCAAGCATTGAGCAGAGCCGGATGCCGGACGGAAAGTGTTCCGTGGTGATTGCCGCGGAACCCGAATCAAAAGTGCATTTAGCGGTATACCGAAACGGAAATGGAAAAATTCGAACGCAATATCAAGAAGTTGAGATGGGAAAAAATCATGCAAAAGAATTCTCGATCCAATAACAAACCTTCAAGGTTGAGCGGTAAAGCCATCCGGGTTTTGGTCACGGGCGTCGGCGGTAATATTGGCCAGGGGATCATGAAGGCGGTCCGCATGTCCAAGTTGAATATTCGCATGATCGGCACGGACATGAATCCGCTTTCCGCGGGGTTGATGCTCTGCGATCGCGGCTATGTCGTGAAAAGATCTTCGGATCCGGGTTTTTTTCGTCAAATCGCTGAAATACTGAGAAGAGAGAAGGTGCAAATTTTGTTTGTCGGATCAGATGAGGAAATCGATTTTTTCTCTAAAAACAGATTGCGGCTGCAATCCGCCACCGGAACTTTTATATTGGTGAGCGGCGAATCCATCAGCCGATTCGGTTACGATAAGTGGCACACCTATCATTTTTGCAAAGAGCACGGCATCCCTTACCCAAGCACATTTCTCCCGTCCCAAAAAAAAGAACTTAAATCTTTCATTTCCGGCAACGGTTATCGCTTATTGGTGAAGCCACGCATCGGATACGGCTCTCGGGATATTTACCGTGTTTCAAATCAGCAAGAATTATCGGTCTTTTTGAAGCGGGTGAAAAACCC
>JBFHCO010000145.1:0-4810 GCA_041585205.1 Candidatus Omnitrophota bacterium
GGATTTGGCGCTCGGGCGATAGGCCCCCTCCCCTTTGACATAGGCACGCTGAACGCATTGGCCGGCATGGATGGGAATGGCGCGGATGGTATGCAAACCCTTGTCTTCGATATCCCAAATAATCGTCACGGGGGCTTTGCCGCGGTCGACGCCGTCGACTTGAATTTTGGCCCCCTCCGGATTTGTGAATACTTTGGTTACGGGGGTCTTATAATGGATGGATTCAAGGGGGTGCAATTCTTCGCAGCCGGCGAGACATACCGCCATAAGAGCGATTCCAATGATCAATAAATTATGACGATTCATGTCAACCAAGAGATTTTTTTCTTTAACGCTCAGGAAATTCGGACCGGAATGCCTTGCTTTGCCAAGTACTGTTTGACGGCTCCGACCTGCAATTCACCGAAATGAAAAACCGACGCGGCGAGACAGGCATCCGCCTCGCCTTGCTTAAATCCTTCCGCAAAATGCTCGAGCTTTCCGACGCCGCCCGATGCGATCACGGGAATTTTGACCGCGCGGGAAATCCTTTGCGTCAGCTCTAAATCATAGCCTTCTTTCGTGCCGTCGCGGTCCATACTGGTTAATAATATTTCTCCGGCACCCGCGCGCTCGCCTTCCTTGGCCCACGTGACGGCGTCCCGCTGGGTCGGCGTCCTGCCGCCGTGGCTGTACACGCGCCAATGGTCTCCGTCTTTTCTCGCATCGATCGCCAGCACGATGCATTGACATCCGAAGCGGCTGCTTGCCTCGCGTATCAGTTTCGGATTATCCAGGGCCGACGTATTGATCGACACTTTGTCGCAGCCCGCTTTTAAAAGATCGCGAATATCCTGCAGATTCCGGATGCCGCCCCCCACCGTGAAAGGAATATAAACGGACTCGGCGACTTGTTCGACCACATGCAGCATAATATTCCGCTTTTCATGCGAGGCTGTAATATCGAGAAATACCAGTTCGTCCGCCATCGCCTTATCATAGGCGCGGGCACAATCGACCGGATCGCCGGCGTCCCGCAGTTCCACAAATTTAACGCCCTTGACGACCCTGCCTTCTTTGACGTCCAAACAAGGAATGATACGCTTGGCGAGCATCAACCGCCCATCTCTTTGTCGACAACTTTTTTAAGCGTAACGAGCCCCGCGACACCGATGGCTTCGGCATGACACAGGATCGAAAGGATAAAGGAGGCCATTGCCCCCAGGAGGGCCAGCGCCTCTTTGACGGTCAACGGAAAAAGGTCGCTGCGGTTCCAGAGCCCGATGATGATCAGAAATGAAACGGCGAAAAAAATCCAACCGATGAAACTGCGGTGCAAATAAGCGCTTTTGACGTCCTGATGCGCCTTCTTCGACAGGTCCTTCACCCGGCGCGTCAGCGGGCTGATAAATATGCCCCGGATAATGAGCCCCAAAATCAAATAAGCCATTCCCACCAGCGTCCATGACCACTCCCGCTGGGTGATAATGGCATCCAGATATGTTTTGATCCACTCGGTCATTTTTTCCGTTCCTTGGCACGTTGGGTGATAGCGAGCGCTTCTCTCAAATTCAGCTTGTGTTCGTAGAGGGCCTTACCGATAATCGCCCCTTCAAAATGAGGAGCCCGGATGGCAGCGCATTTCTCGATATCCTCAAGACTTGACACTCCGCCCGAGAGGATGACCCGGGACTTTGTCGCCCGAAGCACCTCTTCCAGCCCCTGAAAGTTTGGACCCGCGAGCATGCCGTCTTTTTGAATATCGGTATAAATAATGGTTTCTAGAGGAAATTTGTTCAAGAATTTAAGGGCCACCGCAAAGGGAGTTTGGCTCGTGGTCATCCACCCTTCGGTTTGGATTTGACCCCCGCGGACATCCAGCCCCACCGCAATTTGCCGACCGAATTTTTCAAGCGCTTCTTTAAGGAATGAGCCTTCAATCGCTTTGGTGCCGATAATCAACCGGTCAATACCTTCGGCAAGCAGCGCTTCCACACGGCTTAAATCCCGCACACCGCCCCCGAATTGAATTTTGCATTTGACGGCTTGGCGGATTCTTAAAAGGGGCGCCTTGTTCTTCAAAACTCCCGTTTTGGCGCCCTCCAGGTCCACCACATGAATCCAGGCGGCCCCCTGCCTTTCCCATTCGCAGGCGATCTCTTCGGGTTTTTCGGAGTACACCTTTTCTTGGCGGAAATCCCCGCGCGTCAAACGCACCACCTTCCCTTGAAAGAGATCAATTGCCGGATAGAGATTCATTCACCACTCCAAAAAATTTTTTAAAAGCCGCAGACCCGCTTCCTGGCTTTTTTCAGGATGGAATTGCGTCGCGATCACATTATCCTTGGCGGCGATGGCCGTAAACTCTTCGTCGCCGTAACGGCAGGAGCCCGCGGTTAAGCTCGTATCCTTGGGAACAGCGTAATAGGAATGGACAAAATAAAAATAGCTGTTATCCGGTATGGATTTCAGCGCGGGGTGCTTTTGACGCAGGGTTACTTGATTCCACCCCATATGAGGAACCTTGACGCCTTGCGAACGGAACATGCGTACGCTTCCGGCGTAAATGCCGAGGCCGGATGAGCCGGGATTCTCCTCGCTTTCCGGAAACAAAAGCTGCAAACCCAGACAAACACCCAAAAAGGGTTTTTGTTTTTTGATGTGCGCGATCACCGCGCCATACAACTTGTTTGCGCGGAGTTCTTTAACCGCATCGCCAAAGGCGCCGACGCCGGGCAGAACCATCTTGTCGCATTTATCAAGTTGTTTCGGATCCGAGGAGACGAGGACATCGCCTCCCAAATGTTCCAAGGCCTTGGAAACACTTCTCAGGTTGCCCATCCCGTAATCCACGACAAGAATCATCGGTGTTACAAGCTTCCTTTGGTGGAAGGGATTCCTTTCACACGCGGATCGATGGTGGTGGCCATATCCAAAGCCTTCGCAAGCGCCTTGAACGTCCCTTCAATGATGTGGTGGGAATCATGTCCGGCAAGCACTTCCACATGCATGGTGATCCCCGCATGGAGGCAAAAGGCACGCATAAATTCCATCGCATCATGAAAAGAATAATTTTCAAGACGCGAGAAACGCACCCCTTTGGATTTATGGATACAAAGTTCCGGACGTCCGGAAAAATCCAACGTGACGCGGATCAAGGCTTCATCCATCGGTACGGCGAAGAAACCGTAGCGCCGGATACCGGCTTTCGAGCCGAGTGCTTTTGTGAACGCCTGACCGAGCGTGATGCCGACATCTTCGTTCGTGTGATGAATATCCACATGCAGATCCCCCTTTGCGCGGATATCCAGATCCATCAAGCTGTGCTTAGCCAAGAGCTCCAGCATATGATTTAAGAAGGGCATGCCGGTTTGAATGCGCGATTGCCCCTGACCGCCCACTTTGAGCTTCAGGCGAATGTCGGTTTCCGTGGTTTTGCGGCGGACGGAAGCGAGTCTAGAATTTTTTGACATGAAAAGCTCCTTTTAAGACGACGGACTCGGCGCGGCCGTTGTTTTGTCGACGAACCGCGCTTCCAGAGAAATGCGATGTAAATAAAGCCCTTCCATTTCCGTCAGCTTTTGAACATGCTCTCTTGTTTTCTGCAAGGCTTCTTTCGAATATGAAATAATCTGCGAACTTTTCACAAAAGTCGACGCGCTGAGCGGTGAATAGTAGCGCGCGGTGCCGCCTGTCGGTAGTACATGACTTGGTCCGGCAATATAATCCCCGATCACAGCCGGAGAATAAGGGCCCAAGAAAATAGCGCCCGCATTTTTTATATTTTTGGCAACCTTTTCCGGCGTCTCGGTCATGATCTCCAGGTGCTCAGGAGCGATTTCGTTGACGGCCTCGCAGGCCTCGGCGATTGATTTCACCTGAATAATATACCCGACATCGACACGTTTGCGCAGGGCCTCCACAATTTTCTTTGAATTGGTCACAAGGTACGCAATGCCGCCGGAATGCTCGGCTTGCGCCAGCAAATCGCAGGTAATATAGTTCGGATCCGCTGAAGCGTCCGCGATGATGGCAACTTCACTGGGTCCCGCCACCATGTCAATATCGACAAAACCGTAAACCTGCCGCTTTGCCTCGGTGACATATTGATTTCCCGGCCCCACGATTTTATCGACTTTTCGGATCGTGCGCGTTCCGAAGGCCATGGCGCCGATCGCCTGCGCGCCTCCGACGCGGTAAATTTCATTCACGCCCAGTAAATTGGCCACAGCCAAAATATGCGGATTGATTTCACCGTTGTCCCGGTTGGGCGGTGTCGCCAAGACGATTTCTTTGACACCCGCCACCTTGGCGGGAATCACGGTCATATAGACGGTTGAAACAAGCGGCGCCTGCCCGCCGGGAATATAAATACCCACGCGATCGAGCGGCTGATAGCGCTTGGATAAATAAATGCCGTCCTTGCCTTTGATTTCAAACGTCCGTTTCAGTTCACTTTCATAATATTCTTTCACGTTATCCGAAATCTGACGCAGGATCGGCACAAATTGCACTTGAATCTTTTCAAAGGCGCGGTTGATATCGCCCTGCGATACGGCGATGCGTTTAAGGGGCAAATCGATGCCATCGAATTGCCGCGTGAAGCGGCGGATGGCTAGATCACCGCGCTGACGCACCTCGGCCAGGATGCGATTGACCTTTTTAAAGATCTGCTTGTCAAAATGCGCGCCGAAATCGCGGCTGACTTTCTTTTTAGTCTGTTTATCCCAAGTTAGAACTTGCACTGATTATCTTCCCTTTGATTTTAGATATTGTATTCCGCATTCTACAATCTCTTTCCACTTAGTTTTCAATTGGCCGATATTACGCC
>JBFHCO010000146.1:0-4785 GCA_041585205.1 Candidatus Omnitrophota bacterium
AATCGCCTCACGCGCTTCCTCATATAAATTTAGCCAATCGATTTTTTCGCGGTCCTTCAATGCATGAACGGAATCGACGTGGCGGATCGGAATGATCATGACATGACCGTTATTGTAAGGATAACGGTTAAGAATGACGAAGCTGGAAGAGGACCGCTTGAGTATCAGATTTTCGGTATCCCGCTTTTCCGCTAAGAGGCGGCAAAACAAGCACCCTTTGCCCTTCATTTTTGACGGTCTCAAATAGGCTTTGCGCCAAGGCGCCCATAAGCGATCCATGTTATTCTTTCATCATGATGATTTTAGGCAAATCGTAAATATCAAGCAGCGTATTAAAATTCCTCAAATCCCACAGCTGAATTTCGGCCGCCTGCGCCATCAATTTGGCATTTTGGTCGATGCCGGCCAGGGTAATCATGATCTTGCGCTGTACCTTTTTACGAAACCGCTTTAAATCCTCCATAAAAAAATGCACATCCTCTTCCTGCACGGGCTGATTAGCGATCTGGCATATCCACCTTACATCCGGATTGCGGGCGAACAACGGAAAGACGCGGCCGTTCGTCGGGCGAAACGCAATTTCAGAAAATTGCGGAAACCGCGTTCTTTTTTGATTGAGCTCCACCAAATCATTACGAAACTCCCGGAAAAGACTCTCCACTTTTCCGGTAATGTCGAGCTTCTCCTCCTGTTCAATCCGCTTGAACGCTTCCTTAAGCGCTCGGAGCAGATGCGCGTGCGGTTCAGAACTGCCTGGCGCATGGGAATGCAGGACCGTTTGATACACTTCCCTCAGCCAGAAGCGGTAAAGATAGTCTTCCAAGATGTAAAAGGACCCTCTTTTATGGATGATCTCCTCCTGAACAAGCCGCTGCAGTATTTTTTTTGTATCCTGCGTCTTTCTTTCGATGAATGTGGCGATTCCCAAAATCTTGCGACGGCCCGAGCTCATGGCCAACAACGCCTTAATAAACACGGAAGCGTCTTTCGCTATCCGATTGCATCTCGACAATCTATTTTCAAATAACAAACTAAGATTGCCTCCCGGCCCGATCAGTTCTTCAAAAAATGCCAGAATAAAATTTTCGTCAGACAATGAACCATCCTCGCTTGATACGGGAGATTGCGAGAATCGATCCAGGAATCTTTCCAAATAAACTGGAATCCCGTCTGTCATCCGTATTAAAAATTTTTTCTGGAGCGAAGAAAGTTTCGGTTGCGGCATGCGCTGATGAATAAATTGTACCGTTTCATCGAACCCCAGCGGCGCCATGTCGATCACTTCGAAATTTCCAAACAAGAGTGACAGCTTATGCCGGAATATTTCACGGATGCGGTCAGGCTTCGAGCTGGTGACAATATACAGTGTTTCCTTACCGACCATGATTTCTTTTCCGAGAAGCGCGAACGGATCGGGGACTTGAAGGCGCTCCAATTCCTGAAACTCATCCATCATGAGCAAAATCTTCTTTCCCGTTTCTTCGGCGAGCGAACTTGCAAGCCCAAAAAGCTCACGTACGGCTGCCGTATGCCGTTCGCCTTTGCGGAACCATTTTTTCAATTGGCGGATTTTTTGAACTGTCTCGGGAATGAAACTTTCTGCGGTTTGGATCAAAGCTTGAAAATTTAAAGAGGGCTCGATATTGCGGTTTGCTACGGCGCTCGTCAACAAAGCCGTCAGCCAGCGGTCCAACAGATGGTCGAAATCCAGCGTGCGCAGATTCAGATAAAGCGGAATCAACGCTGCGGAACTTGCATGAGAATGGTAAACTTCGGCAAGAAGGTGTGATTTTCCGAGACCTTCGGCGCCGATAATCCCCAGATTTTGGCGATAGCCCTTCAGATGGGCACTGATTCTCAGATCAATATGCGATCGAATCTGATCCCGTTTGAAGGATGGCAGGTGCGCCTCATTCATAAACATCACATATGCTGATTCGGTTAAAAAAAAGAGAAGAGGTGGGACAAAACTTACTGAAAAAAAACTGGAAGTGATATTAAATTATAATAAAGCCGAACTCATCCAGCTCTTCTCGTCATCCTACTAAGTTAGGATTATCTTACAAATTTTTATCCGGAAAGCAAGCGCTAATTATGATGATTACCTGAGTGTTCTTGCGGGTTTTTCATGATCAATGATCTTTTTGAGCTCGGCTGCGAGATGAAGACTGTCATGACGGACGAGCTCCTGCCCGTGAGCCACATCCGCCCAAACGATACGGGCACGTGTGGTCTTTTGCAAGGTCGTCCGTGATTTTTCAATCACGGGGATTTGATTTTTTTTCGCGTAAACCTCAAGCGCCTCTTTGGAAAACTGCGTGGAGGAACAAATGACATAATCCAGAATGTCTTTTCTGAGATATTTGATCATTTCGGATACGTGATCACTGACTTGAAAATTGGTCGTCTCACCCGGCTTTGTCATGACATTACAGATATAAATTTTCCTGGCCTTCGATGATAACAAAGCTTCCACAATGCCCTCGACAAGCAGGTTGCATATCACGCTGGTGTATAAATCCCCCGGTCCGAGCAGAATAAAGTGCGCATTGTGCAGAACTTCAAGGGCATCCGGAGTTGCGCTTACCTTCGGATCCTGCCAAAGTTTCTTGATCCTCACATTCAAGTCGATCCCCTCAAACATATCAATGCGGTGTTCCCCCTCGATGACCGTATCATTCTGCAATTCGGCTTTCAAAGTATTAATGGTTTCCGTGACCGGTATCACATGTCCTTGAATATTCAAAATTTCACCGAGCGCCCTCACCGCTTGCGTCATGTTGCCGCGGATTTCCGACAGGGCGGTCAAAAGCAAATTCCCCAAATTATGCCCTTTTAATTCCCCGCCCCGGTTGAAGCGATATTGGATCAATTCATTCAATAAATCCGGCGCGGAGGAAAGCGCGACCAAACTTCTGCGTATGTCGCCGGGAGGCAGAATGCCGAAGGCATCCCGCAGCATACCGGTCGACCCTCCGTCATCGCTCATACTGACAATGGATGACAAATGCAATCCGGATATTGTTTTTAATCCCGAAAGCAGCGTAAAAAGTCCGGTTCCTCCGCCGAGGCACGCAACGCGGATGCCGTGATGCAAGATCTCCTGAACCCTGGATACAAAATCGCGAATGGCGAGCGGGCGCGGCACCACTTCGGTTCGGGCAAAATGTTCTCCCTCAATCTGCTCACGCTCTTCTTCCGACAGGGTAATAAGCAACACCGGCGGCTGAACGAAATTTTCGATGGAACCGAAGCGGCGCAATACCTCATGGGCCATCATCCGTGGCAGATCATATTCCATGATGATCAAATCGAATGGAACGCTGATCGCCTTTTGAAAGGCATCAAGACCGTTATCGACCTGCGAAAATTCGTAATGAAAACGTGCCAAGGCGCGGCGGATCAGCAGCGCTAAGGGTTCATTGGTTGTCGCCAGTAAAATACGCATCATTTAGGCATTTTCTTCTTAGTTTGGTCCGTATACGTCACGACCGGGATCAGCCCGCCTCCGGCGCTCACGTTGATAACCGATCGATCCGATAAACGCGCCACCGCGCCGGCGTATTTTCCGTTAAAAACAAACGGGTTGATATTGACCTTTTTCTCCACCAATTTTACACGACCGCCCGCCAATACGGGAACGCGCATCTTGGGAATCGGGACCAGCTCCTGCACGACCCAATTGCCGTTACCGCGCAAGACGTGCTGAATGAGGCGGTTCCAACGGGGACGGGACGTCTCTTTTCCGATTGAAACGTTCCTACCTCCGTAACTATCCGAAGGCTTGATGACGAAGGCCTTTTTGTCGCGAACGATCATCGGGATCAGCGGAGCGCGCTGGTTTCGATAAACTTTCATCGCGTCCAGCAAGCGTCGGGTCCAAGCGATATGCTGATTCCGAACCTTGATTTCTTCTTTGGTAAAAAGCGGATCGTAATCGGAATTGGTTAGAATGCTCAAGACCGATTTATTTGCCGCCAGACGCGATCGGAGCGGATTGATGACACAAACTTTGCCGAGGCGGTAAGCTTTAAAAAAATCTTCCGCCTGATGACGCTTCTCCCATAATTCGTTGAAAATAACGCGACGGTAAATGAGATCCACCTGAAAACTGCCCGCCATGAGCTTACCGCCCTTTAATTTTAGATCCCGCGGATCCGCAATGACGCAGGGGTATCCCTTCGCATCAAATAATCTTTTAATCAAAAGAAATTCATGCCGCGTTCTGACATCGCGCCAATCCACGATCGCGATGTGCGGATGCTGTTTGCTGCCTCCGAATTCGCGGTAGTTTTTCAGTAAGGCGCTGAGCAAAGCTTCCACGCGCTCGGAGCGAAGCCAGTTGAAATGCCGTGAAACTTTACGCATGACAAAAGTATCATAAAAAATTTCCTCGACCCGGTCGGACCAACCCGCTCCGGCGGGGCTGTCACAATTAAATTCAATGAAGGTGAATTTTTTTCCGTCGAAAAAGGCATCGGGTCGAGCGATGACAATATTTCTCTTAAAACCCGGATCAACCGCCATAATCTGCTGGATTTGTTTGGATAAACCGAACATCGGTCTCAATTCCGGATAATTAAAATAGGCGCGGATGACTTTCTCAAGCATGCTCATGATATGCGTAAGAACTTGCTTGAGCGTTTCAGTATTTTCTTGGGACAAAAAATAAGGCTTTAAAAAACACGGGATGGGACCCTCGCCGAACATACACCCCTGAGAAATCAACCGCTCTTCCAACAGATGGAGTTCTTCTTTCATCTCATGCGGATGCCTTCTTATATA
>JBFHCO010000147.1:0-4779 GCA_041585205.1 Candidatus Omnitrophota bacterium
CCTGTCCTCTTCCGGCACGTCGGAAGCGCCCAGATGAAAAGCATGTTGAGACAAATCAAATATCTCGGTTTTATCACCGGTCAGAAAAACCCATTTTTCCGGATTCGCCCGAAAACGCAAAGCATATTCCGAAAGAACGGGGGGTTTGTCATAATCCGGATCCACACTGAAAGACACCAGCCGCACATCTTCCGTGCTTTCAAATTCCTCCTGCAACGATTGCATATGAGCCGACATCAGAGGGCAAGGTCCCGCGCAACGCGTAAAAATGAAATTGGCGATCCATAACTTCCCTTTAAGATCCGCGGATCCCAGCCTTTCCGATCTTTGATCCGTCAAAAGAAAGTGGGGAACTTTGCCATAAACGGGTAAATCGGGCCCCGTAACGGAAACCGTTGCGGCGCGTTTAGAGGATTCCAAAGGATAATAAATAAATTTGATTGCGACGGCACCCAACATCATGAGCACGGCGCCCCATATCAGATAATTTAAAATATCGGCGTCTTTTCTCATCCCGCATCCTCCGCATGACGTCTGCCCGCCGCCCAGCTAGCGATCAGAAATAAAAGCAGCGCCGATACACAGGTAATTCCGATGGAAGTTGTCAAGGACGGAAGCGAACCGATGCCGGAATTTCCGGCATAAAGCGCTTCCCGCAGCCAAGCCATCTGATAGGTCAGGGGGTTCCACTGCATGATCATGCGTATCCACGACGGAGCTCCCTCCGGCGGGAATAGCGCTCCGGAAAGAAACCAAAGCGGCATCAAAAACAAATTCATGATGGCGTGAAATCCCTGAATGGAATGAAGCCGCCACGCGATGATAAAACCCAAGGCCGTCAGACCGAAGGCGGTGACAAATAAGGCCGCAACCGTCCCTGCGATTGAAAAAAAGGATACCGGAATTCCGATAAAGGGTGCGATCACGAGAAAGAGAACGGCCTGCAGAAAGGCAAGTGAGGCGCCTCCTAAAATTTTACCCAACACGAAAGCGGACCGTTTGATGGGCGCCACTAAAACGGACTGCAAAAAACCTTCTTTGCGGTCTTCAATGAGAGAAATGGTTGAAAAAATGGCCGTAAAAAGCAGGATCATCAAAATGGTGCCTGGGAAAAAGTAAATGAGATAGTCCATGCTTTGCGCGGTATCTGTCATGCGAAAGGATTTCCCGATACCTGACCCGATCAAGAGCCAGAAAATAAAAGGGGTCCCCAGGGCACCTGCCACACGGCTCGGCTGTCTGTAAAACCGGATCATTTCGCGCTTCCAAAGAGTGATCACTGCTTGCATGGATTCCTCACAAAACATCCTCAGTCCAGAACCGATGCCCAGTTTTATGCACAAACACGTCTTCCAGTGTGGGCTTGCGGAATGTCACCGCATCGATTTTTCCGGGAAAATTCTCGATCAAGGATGCGATTAATTTGTGACCGTCCGTGTGTTCGATTTGAAGCATTCCGTTGACATGAATCGCTTTGATTTTCATTTTATGTTCGATTTGACGGGCAAGCTCCGCGGCGTCCTGCGTTTGAATATGCAGTATATCTCCCCCGATTTCTTTTTTTAAATTATGCGGTGATCCGATGACCACGACCTTCCCTTCATTTAAAATAGCCAACCGATCGCAATGCTCCGCCTCTTCCATTAAATGCGTGGTGACCAGAATTGTGATTTTCTCTTTTTCGCGCAGTTCTTTTAAATATTTCCAAAGGTCGATACGCGCGCCCGGATCCAATCCTGTGGACGGTTCGTCTAAAATCAGCAGGGCCGGATTGTGCAGCAACCCTTTGGCAAGCTCGACACGGCGCTTGAGCCCGCCGGAAAGACGCTGCACCAGCTCCGCGGCGCGGTCGGCAATGCCCAATCGCGCCATCATGGACTGCACCCGCGTGTGAAGTTCCTTCCCCGCAAGACCGTACAAAGATCCCTGGAATGTGATATTCTCACGAACGGTGAGTCTGGCATCGAGGCTGGGAGCTTGAAAAACAACGCCGATTTTTTTGCGCAACTTCGGCGCATCGGTGCGCAAATCGAGATCTTCCACCTTCACGGAGCCTTCGGTCGGATCAAAAAAAGTCGAGAGAATCCGAAAGAGCGTCGTTTTGCCGCTGCCATTCGGACCGAGCAGGCCGAAAATTTCGCCCCGGCCGATGGATAAATTGACTCCCTTCAACGCTTCGCGCGTCTTATAGCGATGGCTGACATTTTGAATATCGACGATTGGATTCATTGTATACGGGTGAACCGCTTTCGATTATGTTCCCGTCTTATCGAGGAACATGAGAGTGAAAAGTATCACAAGATATAAAATTGAAGCGCGAAACAAATGCGGGGCATTCCGATCCAAATGCCGCAATCCGATCATACCAAGGCTCAATAAGAGCATTCCCAACGCTAAAGCGACGAAAAAATAAAAACCTCCTGTCAGCCCCGCAACGGTCGGCAGCAGTGTGACGGGGATGAGTGCAAAGGTATAAAGAATGATTTGGCGTCCGACCAGTTGTCCGTTGGGATCTTCCACCGAAAGCATACGGAAGCCCGCCGCTTCGTAATCATGGCGGTACATCCAGGCGATGGCAAGAAAATGCGGCATTTGCCATAAGAAAACAATTGAGAAGAGAATCCAAGCTTCGAAGGCCAATTCGCCGCTGGCGGCATACCACCCGATCAAAGGCGGAAGGGCCCCGGGCAGCGCACCGAAAATGGTACATAATGATGTCTTGCGCTTGAGAGGTGTGTATAAAAACAAATAACTCGCGAAAGTTAAAAAAGCGATCACTGCGGAGCCTGTGTTCACCGCAAAATAAAGCATCAAAAACCCCGAGAGTGAGAGCACCGTGCCCCCCGCCACCGCTTCCGCGGGCTGAACGCGACCGGTCGGAAGCGGACGTCCCGCGGTGCGCTTCATTTTAGAATCCGCTTCGCGCTCCATCCATTCATTTAAAACCATGGAGCCGGCGGCTACCAGGCTCGTCCCCGCCAAGGTCCATAAAAGATGCGCGATTCCCAATCCGAGAGAGGGTGCCAGAAAATAACCAGCCCAGGCGCTGAGCAAAACGAGCAAGACAAGTCTGGGTTTCGCGAGTTCAACAAAATCCCGCGGGCGCGCGGGTTTCGAGCCAACGTGATGAGATAAACTAATCGGTGAAGAGCCGTTCATCGGTAAACTCTGACAGTCATCACAACGCCGGTCGCCAGGATCAATACGCCGAGCGTTTGATGAGCGGAAGTGAACAATACTTCACCACCCGAAGGCGCATAGCCGGATCGCAGCATCTGAGTAAAGACAAACGATCCGATCCCCAAAAAAAACTGAACCAGCACGGCGAACCCCAGGAAGCGTGACAGACCCGACAAGAGAAGATCTTCTTTTTGCATTTGAGCTATTTTTAAAGTTAACACTAATACGGAAATCAATACGAGAAAAGCCGCCAAGACATGCGGCATGATTGCATGTCCTGTATGCCGAACCGTTGCTCCCAAAAAGAGCTGCAGATAAAGCAGGCCCGTGGTTGCTATCAGAAACGGGCCGATAGATTCACGTTTAGCGATTGAAATTTCTCGATTGGCGCCCGGCCCCAATAGATAGACAATGGAAACAATGAGGCAAAAAAACGTCGGTCCGAGGCAGGCGTGGGCGATCGATACGACCGGTGGCAGCATCAACAAGACCGTAACCCCTCCCAAAACAGCCTGAACGACTACCAATCCGACCGCAGCCCAAGCCAATTTTTTAAGCGCGGTCCATTTTCCGTAAATTTGAACCGCAATCGCGAGAATCAGGGTCAAGATCCCTACGCTGCCGGCGATCATACGATGACCGTGTTCCCAAAAAATATTACCCACCATGGGAGGAAACCATTGACCGTAGGATAAGGGCCAATCCGGAACGGCGAGTCCGGCTTCATGACTGGTTACAAGCCCACCGGCTAAAATCAAGAGAAAGGTCGCGCAGGCGACAAAAAGAGAATAAATATACATGATTAAGGTTGGTGCTGGGGCTGCCAATCTCTTTCGGCTTTGGGTAAACCATATTCATACGGCCCATGGTGCACGGTCGGAATAGTTTCAAAATTGCCGTGAGGAGCCGGTGAAGGCGTGATCCATTCGAGCGTGTTTGCCTGCCATGGATTACGTTCCGCTTTTTTACCCCAAAAGATGCTGCCGAAAAAATTGACAATGAAAGGAATTTGGACAATTCCCAACAAAAACGCGCTCCAAGTGATGAAGACATTAATCGGCTGAAAGTGCGCCGTATGCGCGTATTGCAAGGGATCGTATATCCTGCGCATCATCCCCCCGACTCCCAGGATATGCATTGGAAAAAAGGTCAAATTGAAAAAAATGAATGTCAGAATCGAATGAATTACGCCCCAGCGGTCGCTCATCATGCGCCCGAACATTTTCGGAAACCAGTAGTAGATACCGGCGAAAACCGCGAACATGCTGCCGCCAAAAAGGACATAATGAATGTGAGCAACGATAAAATAAGTGTCATGGATGAAAATATCAACGGGCGTCGAAGCCATAAAAATACCGCTGAGCCCTCCGACTACGAACATGGAAACAAAGGCAATGCCATTAATCATAGCCGATGTGAATTGAATATTGCCCCGCCACAAAGTCCCGAGCCAGTTAAATGTTTTGATCGCCGAAGGCACCGCGATAATCAGGGTCGAAACCATGAAACTCGTGCCTACAGTCGGATTCATGCCGCTTTGAAACATATGATGACCCCAAACGATAAAGCCGAGGAAGGCGATGGCCATAATCGCATACA
>JBFHCO010000148.1:0-4688 GCA_041585205.1 Candidatus Omnitrophota bacterium
CAGTGCCGGTGCGCCGAAAAAAATAAAAGCGGCGCGCTCAGTACGTTGAAGGAAATGTGGAGTAAAAAGAAGAAGGAGGAGAAGAAGCATGGCTAATCCAAAAAGGCGTCATTCGAACACTCGGACGCGATTGAGAAGGTCGCATGATTTTCTCAAGCTGCGCTCTTTGTCTGAATGCCCTCAATGTAAAGCCGCCATCCTGCCTCACCGGGTTTGTCCTAAATGCGGATTTTATCGCGGCCGTCAGGTTCTGGTTGTCGCCGCCTCTAAGAAAGAGAAAAAAGAGGAACGTTAATTTTCCATGATTCGCGTTGCCGTAGATGGGATGGGGGGCGATTACGCGCCCCGCGTGGTCGTAGACGGAGCCGTTCAAGCTGCCAACGATTTTCCGGATTTGGAAATTGTCCTGGTCGGGCAATCCCAAATTTTAAAAAGGGAATTAAATCGGTATAAAGTGCTCGGCGGTAAAATCGTGCTCGAAGAGGCGTCCGACGTGGTCGGAATGGGGGAATCGCCCGTCGCCTCGCTTAAAAAGAAAAAAAGTTCCTCGATCGCGGTGTGCATCGATCTTTTGAAAAAGCGCGATGTGCATGCCGTGATGACCGCCGGCAACACAGGCGCCGCTGTCGCCGCTTCCGCTTTGAATCTGGGACTGCTGCCGGGTATCAGGCGTCCGGGCATCGCCGTCCATACGCCGACCTTGAGGGGATTGTCCGTGACCATCGATGTCGGCGCCAACCTCAATCCCTCCGCTGAAGAACTTTTTCAATATGCCATCATGGCCCACGTTTATGCAGCCGCCATTTTTAAGAAGAAAAATCCTTCCATCGGACTGCTGAATATCGGTGAAGAACCTTCCAAAGGAACCGAAGTTCTCAAAGAAGCCTACAAGATGTTGCGTGAGTCCAGTTTAAACTTCATCGGAAATATCGAGGGCCGCGATTTTTTCACCGGCAAGGTCGATTGCATCATTTGTGACGGCTTCGTGGGAAATGTTGTTTTGAAATTATGCGAAAGCGTTCTTGAAACGGCAACCGGGATCGTTTCCAAAGAATTAAAAAAGAACCCGATTGCCATGCTGGGCGCCATACTTTGCAAACCGGCTTTTTCGGCGATCCGCCGCGAAACGAATTACGAAGAAGCGGGCGGCGCGCCCCTGCTCGGCGTGAACGGGACCGTGATTATCAGCCACGGCATGTCCACCGCTAAAGCCATCCGCAATGCCATCCGCGTCGCGGGTACCATGGTCGAGCGCAACGTCAATCAAAACATCATCGATGAAGTTCGCTCCGCAAACGGATCTTCCTCTTCCTCTCCCTCTCCGGCGCAAGGCAAGACTTTATGAGCCAAACGTACGGCGTTTGTATTCGCGGGATGGGAGCTCACATCCCGGAAAAAATCGTCACTAATTTTGACCTCGAAAAGATGGTGGATACCACGGACGAGTGGATTCGCACCCGCACGGGGATTCGCGAGCGGCATGTCGCCGAAAAAGGTCAAAAGGCAAGTGACTTGGCATTGCCCGCCGCCCGGGAGGCCATCCGCGACGCGGGTTTAGAAGTTAAAGATATTGATATGATCATCGTCGCCACGATCACGCCGGATGCCTTTTTCCCGTCCACCGCCTGCAATTTGCAACACAGCCTCGGCGCTAAATGCGGCGCCTTTGACATGGCGGCGGCGTGCTCCGGATTTCCGTATGCGCTCGGCGCGGCCGAAGGTTTTGTGCGTTCCGGCATGTATAAGAACGTGCTCGTGGTCGGAACAGAAGTGCTTTCGAGTTTTGTGGATTGGACGGACCGTTCCACTTGCGTTCTTTTCGGAGACGGCGCGGGCGCCGCTGTGGTATCCCGCGTGGAATCCAATCCTCCGAGTCACGGGGTCTTATCCACTTATTTGGGCGCCGACGGTTCGCAAGCCGAAATATTAAAAGTTCCCGCCGGCGGATCGGCCTTGCCGCCTTCCGAAGAAACGGTGAAAAACCGCATGCATTATCTGAAAATGCAGGGCACGGAAGTTTTCAAAATCGCGGTGCGCACGATGGAAGTGGCCGTCAATGAAGTGCTCAAAAAAAGCGGGTTAAAACATCAAGATGTTGATTGTTTGATTCCGCATCAAGCGAATATGCGCATTCTCCAGGCCGTCGCCGAGCGGTTGGAGCTCCCGCTTGAGAAAGTTTTTATCAACGTGGAAAAATACGGCAATATGTCCAGCGCGTCCACGATCGTCGCTTTGTACGAGGCGGTGAAACAAGGACGCGTCAAAAAAGGGGATCACATTGTGCTCGTCGCCTTCGGCGGAGGTTTGACATGGGCGGCCACTGCGATCAAATGGTAGGGTGATGGCGAATTCAATCGGATTTCTTTTTCCGGGTCAAGGCGCACAAATGGTCGGCATGGGGAAGGACTTGGCGGATCAATTTCCGGCCGCCCGTTCAATTTATGATCAAGCGGACCGAGCGCTGGGTTATTCCATCAGTCAATTGTGTTTTGAAGGACCGGAAGCGGATTTGACGCGCACCAAATTCGCTCAACCCGCGATCTTTGTGACGAGTTTGGCGGCGCTTGCTGCGCTCAAAGAGAAAATCGCGGACTTAAAACCGCATTTTGCGGCCGGCCTGAGTTTGGGCGAGTTTTCCGCGCTTGTCGCGGCCGGTTCCATCACGTTTGAAGACGGTTTGCGGCTGGTTAAGGAACGCGCGGAAGCGATGGAGGCCGCGGCCCAAAAGCATCCGGGCGCGATGGCCTCGGTGATGGGGCTGGAGGAATCGGTATGCGCCGAAATCGCTCAAGCTGCGGGCTGCGAACTTGCCAATTTGAATTCTCCGGACCAATTTGTTTTATCGGGCTCGGTCGAGACGATTGATCAAGCCTGCGTGCTTGCCGAACAGAGGGGCGCCAAGCGCGCCATGAAGCTGAAAGTCGGCGGCGCCTTTCATTCAAAACTGATGCAGGACGCAAAAGAGCGGCTTGAAAAGGCATTATTGCAAACCAATATCACGGCGCCCGTATGCACCTTCATTCCGAACGCGACCGCCAAGGCTGTGTCGGCTCCGGATGAGATACGCTCGCTATTAGCCAAACAGCTTACGAGCCCTGTGCGCTGGATCGAAACCATGCAGCGCGCCAAGGAATCGCAATTAACACAGTATTTGGAGATGGGTCCGGGTAAAGTGCTGAAGGGGCTTGCACGCAAATGCCAGCCTGATCTGCAAGTGGAGCCGTGCGGCACCGCTAAAGATATCGAAAAATGCGTTGAACTGCTGCAAAAAGTGGGAAATCCGGGATAGGTGTCTATGATACTGAGAGATAAAGTTGCGATCGTGACGGGAGCGAGCCGCGGAATCGGTCAGGCGATCGCGGTTGAGTATAGCAAGCAGGGCGCCAAAGTGGTCATTTCCGCGACGACGCTTGAGAATTTGAAGGAAACGGAAGGGCTTATCAAGCAGGCGGGATCCGGAGAACCGATTTTGACGCAAGCCAATGTCAGCATTGGGGATGAGGTGAATGAAGTTGTCAAAAAAACGCTTGACTCCCTAGGGAAGATAGATATACTCGTCAACAATGCGGGCATCACGCGCGACAATTTACTCGCCATGATGTCTGAAAAAGAGTGGGACGACGTTCTTTCGACAAATTTAAAGAGCGCATATCTGTTTACAAAAGCCTGCACCCGGCCGATGGTCCGGCAGCGATCCGGATGCATCATCAATATCTCGTCGGTGGTCGGTATTATGGGCAACGCAGGGCAGGCGAATTACGCAGCCTCGAAGGCCGGCTTGATCGGTTTTACAAAGTCAGCGGCCCGAGAGCTTGCGAAGCGTAACATACGCGTGAATGCCATCGCGCCGGGGTTCATCAAAACCCGCATGACGGAGAAGCTGAATGAGGAGCAGCAAAAGGCGGTTCTCTCACAGATCCCGTTGGGGCGGATGGGGGAACCTCAAGATATCGCTGATACAGCCGTTTTTATAGCATCAAATGCCGCGCGGTATATCACAGGTCAAGTGCTTGTGGTTGACGGCGGTATGATTATGTAAGCAGGTTTCATAACCACTCGTTAATTAAGGAGGAGTCAATGGCAATTCAGGATAAGATTACAGAAATTATTGTCGAACAACTTGGCGTGAAGCCCGAAGAGGTGACTGCGGAAGCATCCTTTGTCGATGACCTCGGGGCAGATTCTCTTGACACGGTGGAACTTGTCATGGCGCTCGAAGAGGAATTCGGAATCGAGATCCCGGATGAAGACGCTGAGAAAATTCAAACCGTCGGCGATGCCATCAAATATATCGAAGAGAAGTCTGGTTCTAAATAATATCCCGCCTTTATTGACTCTCGTCCGTAAGAAAGACCATCATTTATGACGCGTGTGGTGATCACAGGCGTTGGCATGATCAGTCCCGTCGGAAATACGGCGGAAGAATCATGGCAGGCCCTGCTACAAGGAAAAAGTGGCGTCGATGTTGCGACGCAAATCGATATCAAAGACTTCAGCTCGAAAGTTGCGGCTGAAGTTAAGGGTTTCGATCCCTCCGCTTATTTTAAACCGAAAGAAATTAAAAAAAGTGACCGCTTCGTTCATTTTGCCGTGGCCGCGGCAAAAATGGCATTCGAGCAAGCTCAACTCGACGTCAAAAAAGAAGACCCTTACCGCATCGGTGTTTTGGTGGGTTCCGGTATCGGCGG
>JBFHCO010000149.1:0-4603 GCA_041585205.1 Candidatus Omnitrophota bacterium
GCAAGCACTAAAGGCTCGTTAGAGCGAGCAGTATGTTCTCAGGATGGTGGCGGCAAAGAAACAGAGTTACGCGGCTTGGGAGATGATTTCGTAGGCTTCGAGGAGAACTTCGAGGGCTTTTGCGGCGTAGAGATTATTCGGGTCGTGGAGATAGCCGTTTTGGCGGTTGAGGCCGGGTAATTCCCCGTCCTTATAGGCATAAAGCAAGGCGGTACCGAAGGCCCCTTCAAAGAGGCCGAAGGTATTTTGTTCAATGCGCTTCACAAACGATTGCGGCAAGCGGGATTGAACGTTTGTGACTGGCTCTTCCATGTCGCCGAAGTGAATGATCAGGATGTCTTTGGGTAAATGCGTGATTTCTGATTCAAGCTGCGCGGCTTGGACTATTCTGACATTGGAGAGCTTCTCAAGGGCTCTGACACGGTCTGAATAATCTTCCGGATTGCCGTCAACGACAAGGGTATGAATCCTTTCACGGTTAATCAAATTAAGGCCCAGGAATTCCTTCCATTCATTTTCAGTCAAACGATTCACTTTCGCCGCTTCAATCGTGAAGACAACTTCGTTCGGGTAATTCAAGATCACTTTGGGATCAATCGCGGTATTTCTGCGGATTTCAGAGCGCTTCGGGATGGTGGATTGGAATTTGGTCAGCCGGTGCAAAGCGGCGGCATATTCCTCTTTGATGCTCGGAACGGACGTTTCACCGATTGCCCTCAAAAGTTCCGCGCGGAGTTCTTCAATTTCATCGCGAACCTCGTTGGTCTGGCGAATTAACTGAGCGCGCTCACCCGGATCTAATTCCGTGGGGCGGGATGATAAGGCTTGGTCAAAAAGCGCAAGACCGGTGAGCTGCCTTGTCCACTCTTCAATCTTTGCGTCTGTTTCTTCAGCGAGGTTACGCAGTTCACTGCGGGTTTCGGGCGGGCGGTTATATTTGTGACTGACTTCCACGGATAGTTTCGCATTGTTTAAAGTGACAGCGGGATTCGGCTCTTCACGATTGGCAATGTCGCGAGTCACAACTTTATGGGTCAAAGCGAGAATGGTGACCACATCCGCATAGGATATCCCTTCCCTGAACGCGTCTTCAAAAAGCGCGGGTAAATCTTGAGACAAAAAAACACGGGTTTTTATTTTATTATCAACGAGCAGGTTGACCAGCGCATAGACTTGCTCAAGCAGTCTTGCGCGATTGACGTCGCTATAGGGTGTCAGTGAGTGATGCAACCGTTCCCAGGCAAAAAGCGTCGCAAATTTCGGCCAGGGCTTCAGTTTCTCGCGCACGGGCTCAGGCGCATCGCGCAAGGATCTGGTTTCCGAACGGGCGGCGCCCTTCAGAGTGACGCTGATGCGTTGACCGGCCGAAATTCTGACCATGTCGGCGTCCGGTTCGCGGTGATGAAAGATTTCGCTGTGTCCGTTCTCCCCCACTTGAATGAACCCTTGCCGGGCCAGCACGCTCGGGCTGATATTGAGCTGAATGAATAGCGCTTCCTTAATTCGCTTGAATTCCGCATTTTCAACGACTCTGAACACCCAGGTCTGATTGATTTGTTCGATAAACGAGATCACTTTCGAAGGCTCCGGCGCGTCCATACGCATTTCCGAACGCGTGCGTGCGGGGCGCTGACGCCGTGCGGGTCGGTATCTCCGCGGACGGTCGGGATGATGAATGATGCGGATTCGCCGGCTGTCCGAAACGCGGATTTCAGAACGGGCCGAGCCGTTTAATGCAGAGACAACCGCATGCACTTCGGGTTGATGCTGCTTGAGCCCTTTGGCGAGGGCATCCAGCTGAATGGTAAACAGATCTGAGCCGTCATCCGCTTTACCCATATCAGCTGCGATCTCCAGTTTGTCGCCTGTGTCACGATCCGTCATTTCAAGGATTTTCTTGCGCGGACGCGGATTCAGAAAATAAATTTTGTCATTGATGACCAGCGCGTTTTGCGCCGTCTTCAAGGCCTGTGTGGCAAGCGGGGCCGTGAGATAAAGAATACCGAGTTTCTCCGTTGGCGAAGGGCGCAATATAAGCAAGCGTCCGGCGTGTTCCGCGATTACCGGATGTTCGCCGAGCGTGATTTTGACTTTGGGGTTATCAAGCGCACCGAAATTCAGCAAAGCTTCCGTTAACGGTTCCGGTTTGGCTTTTTTCGCCAGCGTCCCCATGACGGCGTCGGCAAGCCTGTCGAAGGTACGGACCTCAGACCGGAGCTTCCCTAAGGCGCTCCCGCTGGCGAGGGCAGTGAGACTCGAAATGCTCTCAACGCCTTGATCTTTGAGCAAACGGTCTATCGCATCAAAGGGCTTTTCTTCACCTGGGGGTACCTCAACGGAGACAATGCCCTTCCCCACCACGCGCGCTTGAATCAAGAAAGGCCCCGCAACGTCCCTCTCCTCCAATTGTTTGGAGCGCAGGAACGCCGAAACGGTTTGGCTCTGCGGTTCGGCATTTCGGAGCGATACATCCCGGAAATAAAAACTTGCTGGCTTTGAAGCATCGCGCATTTCGCTGCGCGCCGCGTTGGATTGATTTAAAAGTTCCCAGATGCGGTCGCTGATGACCTTGACGCTGTCGGCCTGACTCAGCTTTTCCCTCACAACGTAACGGTTATCCGTTCCAAAAATGTTGATGAGTTTTTCTGCAAAAGGCGCTTTACCGACGAACTCCTTGACGGGAACGGTGACATGTTCCCTGAGATAATTTAAGAAATAAGTATCTGTTTCCCGGCGAATGGCTGCGTGTATTTTCTCAATCTCTGCGCTTCGAACCTCTGCGCGTGAATTTGCCGAGGGCGGTGTGTCCTTACGTATTTTTTGGACCGCTTTCAGGGCTGTTTCCCGCACTGCGGGTCCCGAATTAGAATTCTGAGCCAGATTTTCAAGCAGATCCAAGACCTGAACGCCCCCGATGTTGGCCAGGGCGATAATGACGGCTTGTTTAATGCGGGTTGATGCGCTTTTATCCAACAGGTCAATGAGAGACGTGGCGGCGGATCGTGAATCCGTGATGCGTTCGCCCAACCCTTGAATGGCGGCAAGCTGAATCTCCTCATCTTTTGAGGAAAGCGCTTTTTCCATCACGCGAATCACATCCGGATGCGGAAACCCGGTGAGGGTGTGGAGAAGCTCAATTTTTGTTCCAACTGAAATCGAATCGTCTTCCAACCTATCCGGCGCAATGGCCATCAATTCCAAACCGGCTTTGAATCGCGTGATTACTTTCTCCTCTGCCCTCAGCCGGATGAGGTTCATAATATGTTCCGTTTTAGCGTTAAAAATAATCTTTGTCTTTTCTTCGTCTTCTTCTTGAAACCATGCGTTCATTCCGTTGGTTCGCTGATCGCGGCCCCGGACTTCAGAACGCCCAGGAAGAAGGCTCGCTCCGGCCAGATCGGTGAAGAGTTGAAGCCGCTCGGGAGGGAGCGAATTGAAAAAGGTTCCCGGAACCATTTTATTCTCCGGCGCGTTCTCGACTCTCCCCTCCACGGAATGAATGTCCCGTATCGCTTCAGCTTTTACGTTTCCCGGAACTGAGAGAATCAAGAATTTCGCCTGCTTCATCGGAGGGAGCGAGATCGTGACTGCCAGCGGAATATACGCAGCCGATTTGAAGTATTTCGGATAAGCCTCTATTTGCTGCTTGGCATTGACCGGATCATGCGCCGGATCTACTATGATGACTGTATGCTGAGTTTCAAAATCGGCCGGAGGGTCATTAAAGGCGACATGGCCGTTGTAGCCGTAACCTCCGAAAACGATATCAATCGGTTTTTCTGAAAGCAGCCGGCCATAGCGCTCGGCTTCTTGTTCAAGTTCGGCTTTTTCATTTGAATCCGCCTTGATCAAGTTGATTTTGAGCTCATCTCTGAGTATGCCGTGCCCCTGAATCAAAGGATTTATCAAATTATCGTTCAGCCACGTGCGAAAACTGACCGGATGTCCTTCCGGAAAGCCCGCGAATTCATCCATATGAAAGATTTCGATTTTGCGCCAATCGATTCGTTCCTTGGATAGGCGTACCAGCGCTTCAATCGTTTCGACTTGGGAGGGCGCGGCCGCAAAAACAATTCTCACGGTCGCCTGGTTTTTTAGCAGTTCTGCTATTTTTTCGATTCCCATCAGGGCCGCCGCTTCGCCCATAGACTTACGGTCCGGGTAAATATTGACCCGGTCTCCGAATTTTTCTGCGCGCACTTCGGAGCGCTGCGTATCCGGCAAAGGATGTTCACGTACAAGCGTATTGTAACGGTTGGGATAAAGCTCCTTCATCAAGCGGAAAAATTCTTTGACGAATTTTTCAAGTTCTTCGGGGCTGGAATTGATTATCGCCTGGGTCCATGTGGGTTGCCCCGTCACGCGCACAGCTGTATTCATCAGCCGGTCAAAATCATGTTTATGACGCATAACCTTTTCAATGACCGGTAAATTATCAGTTAAATAGACCACCCATTCACTTTCAGGATTTTCAGTGCGTATCTCGGAGCGGTAATCTCTGCCGGCATCTTCCTTTGGAACGCCAACGATTACGGCAGAAAGAAATTCGCGGCTAGCTGTCGGGTCGAAAGTATCAGGAGGTAAAGACTTTATTCTCTCCTGC
>JBFHCO010000150.1:0-4515 GCA_041585205.1 Candidatus Omnitrophota bacterium
TGCGCGTATTTGTCACCGATGATCCCATCCTGAAGCAAAGCGCCGGCTGGCGTTATTATTTTCCGATTCTGCAGATTTTTTTGGCGAAAATCGTCACACCGCTGGGTTTTGTGCTGACTTTTTTCGCATTATTCCTGAAAAACAGGGAATACGCCAACGCCAAAAAAAATCGCCCTGCTCATCATTCTGACTTTCATGCCCGTCTTTTTTATCGCACCGCGCAAATTCGTCGAGTTCGAATACTATTATCTGCCCCTGGTTCCTCCTTTTGCCATGCTTGCAGGGATGGCCGCCTGCGCATATTTCAACTCCGCATTCGGTCGCCGATGGGGAAGGATGTTATTGCTCGCGGCCGTGGTGCTTTTGGCGGGCCGGTACGCGCTTCCGCCGATATTGAAAGTTCCGGCCGAAGATCGCCACGTGATTCCGGCAGGGGAAGAAATTCAGGCGAGGGTTCCGAAGGATGCGCGCATTATCGTATCGCATGGCAGCTCTTCGGTGTTGCTCTATTACGCAAACCGGGACGGTTGGAATATTTATTTGAAGAAAAGCGAATTCGGGGGTGTCCGGAATCTTCCCGATAAAATCGGAACGCCGATTGAGCGATTGGAGCGTTTCCGTACCCAGGGCGGCGCCTTTTATGCCATCTCGGATAAGAATCAAATTAAAGAAAATCCGGAATTTTTTTCCTACCTCTCTGAGCATTATTCTAAGATTCACGAATCGCGGCATGCGATCATCTACTCTCTTAACTGATTTATGGCTGCACTTATTGCATTTTTGTTCTTTCCGTTCGGTCTGCTAAGCACCGGATATTTTTTGTTACGCGTTCTGGGGCTTTCCGAGGAGAAAAGCGGACTTGCCGGCATGGTGCATGTAACTGCAGCCATGCTGGGTATGCTGTTTTTTTCTTACTATTGGTTCGTTCTCGGTCTATTCGGTCTCTTGAACCATGCGGCGCTTTATCTTTACGGAACCTTGAGTCTCTTTTTGATTTGGCTTACGCGAGCCGAATGGATATCCCTTGCTTCAAGCGCAAAGAAAATCACTTCGGAAATCATTCGCTCCGACAAAATCACGCAAACCGCGGCATATTTGATGATAGCGGTATTGGCGACAACCTTTCTGCGTTGCTTTGCGGGTTTTATCGAAGGGGACTCGCTGGTTTATCATCTTTATCTGCCTAAGCAATTTGTGATGAAAGGCGCTGTCTGGGCCGTTCCGTTTTCGGAGCATGCGTTTTGGCCGCTCGCCGCGGAAATGACTTTCATTCCCGGTGAGCTGCTCAAGTCATTGCCGCTCTCAAAATTGGCATCCTATCTGGTCTATCTGTCATTTGTCGCGTTAACGGGCTGCTTTCTGTACGCAAAGACAAAAAATATAACCTCGGCGGCTGTCACTGCGCTGGCTGCCGCAAGCATACCGACATTATTCGTGCACGCACCGTCCACTTACAACGATCTGTTTTTTGGTACGTATCTTGCGGCGGCTTTTTTGCTGTACGAATTACCGGATCCGTCCGTTCCGCGACCTCTTACCTTGATGGGTCTTGCGGGATTGCTGGCCGGCGGGGCCATGGCCGGTAAATACACGGCGGTATTCGGCGTCTTAGCGCTCGGTCTCATTTTGATTTTGGATTTTTTCAGATCCGCACAGCGGAAAAAACATTTCCGGGGATGTATAAGCTTTATCGCGGGGCTGATCGTGACGGGCGCGCCCTATTATTTCCGTTCTTATGTTCAATACGGCAATCCCGTCTTTCCGTTTGCTCCGAACCTTTTCGGTACTTCTTTTGGTTATTTGAGTGAAGGGGCGTCATGGACGGGCTCAAGCTCAAGTGCGGCCTTGGCCGGCGCGGGACGCGGAATACTTGATCTTTTAGCCCTGCCTTTGAATGTGACTTTCCGTCCTGAACTGTTTCTCGGAGACAAGATCGGCTTTTTGCTTCTCCCGGCATCCATATTGATATTCTTTGCGTGGCGCAGAAATATGAAAATCATGTTCTTCTGCCTGGTTTACATTTTGTGCTGGTTCTATACATCGCAGGTGACGCGGTATCTGATTCCGGTGCTTGCATTATGGGCGGTCATGATCGGACTGGGCTTTAAAAGGGTCCGCAGGCTCTTCCCGCGCGCAGGAGCGGCTGCGTTCGTCATCCTGGTGATTCTGGGAGGATTTCAAAGTGCTTGGGCGGGTTACCATGCCTACAAAGATTTTTTCGTTCGGGCGGAGGAGGATATTACCCCGCTCGCCAAACGCATGAATGAATTCGTTGATCAAAATGATTTGGCCTTGATCGTGGGAGACAGCCGTGTCTATGATTTTAATTTTGTCATATTTCGTGAAAAGACATTCCGCAATTTCACGCGTTATCCGGAACTCCCCGATGAAAAAGCGGTGCTTGAGCTTTTTGATGAGAATGAAATTCAATATCTGATTATGGTTCATCGGATGGATGCTTCAGAGCCGGTTCCGTTCAATCCTTCGGCTTATTTTCAGAGACTGATTGACGATCAGCAATTTAAGGAAATTCACTCTGAGATCAGCCGGAGAGGTCATCAGTATACCCTTTATCAAAAATCAACCTAACCTATTTCCTCATAATAAGATAAGATAAAAATAAGGAGCAGTGCCTTGGCGTTAATGACTACTAATGACATGTTGTGATAACTGTTGACATGATAATAGGTTCCTCTTATCATATGCCCCACTTTATGCACTTCTAAAAATCGCTGTTACTCCCAACAACCCAATCCGGAGGATTCAATCCCATGCAAGTCAATGAAAATGAAATTTACACACCCGCCGAAGCCCGGGAAATTCTGAAAGTCAGCCCCAGCACGATGACGCGATTGATCAAAAGCGGTTTGATCCGCGCCGCCAAAATCGGAAAGCAATACCGCATTTTTGGTAAAGAGCTTTTGAGAGCAATGTCTCCCGAATTAGAGGACCGCGTCGGCAAACTCTATAACAAGGGCCGGCGCTGGCTTCATGAGGAGGGGGAATTTGCGCCTCAGTCTGATGAAATGACCACTGCAAGTTCAAAGGAGAAAAGCCATGACCATTGATTGGAAAAATAAAACGATTCTTATAACCGGGGGGACGGGTTCCTTCGGGCAGGCCTTCGTCAAAACCCTGCTTCAGCAGCAGCGACCCAAAAAAATTATTGTCTTCAGCCGTGATGAAATGAAGCAGTATGAAATGAAAAAAGGCTTAAACGATCCGGAGCACCGCGTGCGTTTTTTTATCGGAGACGTCCGTGATGCCAACCGGCTCCACCGCGCGTTTCATGGGGTGGATATCATCGTGCATGCCGCCGCTTTGAAAATCGTTCCGACGGCCGAATACAACCCGTTTGAAGCGATTCAAACCAATGTGATCGGCGCCGAGAACGTGATCAATATGGCCATTGATAACGGCGTTGAAAAGGTGCTTGCCTTAAGCACGGATAAGGCCGCCAATCCGATCAATCTCTACGGCGCAACCAAGCTTTGCGCAGAGAAAATGTTTATCGCGGGTAATAATTATTCACCGAACGGCACGATTTTCAGCGTGGTCCGCTACGGAAACGTGTTCGGTTCCCGCGGGAGCGTCGTGCCGTTTTTTAAGGAATGCCGTGAGCGCGGAGTGGTGCCGATTACGGATTCGCGCATGACGCGGTTTTGGATTACGTTGCAGCAAGGCGTCGATTTGGTTGTCCGGTCCTTGGCCGAAATGGAAGGCGGTGAGATCTTCATACCGAAATTACCGAGCATGAAAGTGGAAGATCTGGCCGAAGCCATTTGTCCGAATGCGAGAAAGGAGTATGTAGGTATGCGCCCCGGCGAAAAGCTGCATGAAACGCTTGTCCCGAAGGACGATGGTCCCAGCACCTATGAGTATCCGGACAAATACATTATCCGGCCTCAAATCATTCCGTCCATGAAAAGCCGTGTCGTGAAAGAAGAGGCCCTCGGCCCTGAATTTGAAGGTTATCACAGCGACAACAACGACCGTTGGCTTACCATCGAAGAATTAAGAGCCATGGTGGAAAGCGAAGAGAAACCCCGTGAAAGCCATTCCGTACGGACGCCAGTCCATTGATCATCGGGAAATAGACGAAGTCATCAAAGTCCTGAAATCGGGATGGATTTCGCAAGGTCCCCGGGTTCAGGAGTTTGAAAAGGCGATTGCCCGTTACTGCGGCGTGCGGTATGCGGTGGCGGTATCAAGCGGCACTGCCGCGCTGCATTTGGCTTGTAAAGTAGCCGGGCTGCAAGCGGGTGATGAAGCCGTTACAACCCCCATCACTTTTTTGGCCACCGCCAACGCCATTGCGATGAACGGCGCTAAACCCGTTTTTGCCGACATTGACTATGAAACCGTGAATATCGATCCAAAGAGCATCGAGAAGCGCATTACCCGTAAGACGAAAATCATCCTACCCGTCCATTTTGCAGGCTGGCCTGCGGACATGGATGCCATTCAAAGAATCGCAAAGAGACGCCGCCTTATCGTCATCGAAGATGCCTGCCA
>JBFHCO010000151.1:0-4489 GCA_041585205.1 Candidatus Omnitrophota bacterium
CCGCGAAATGAACATCAAGGATGAAATGGAATTTCACAAGCAGTATCAATCCTTCGCCACCGGCGGTATGGAGCCGGGGAAATTTCTGACCTATTTGATCGATATCGGCCGGCGAATGGGTTTGAAGCCCCGCTTGACGCCTGCGATGATGCGCCTGATCGGCCACAGCGAAACGCTCGGGAGCATCAAAGGGACGAAGCTCTTTGATGAATTGGAAGCGCTGACGCGGGAAATGGAAAGCGAAATGATTCGAAGCTCGGACGAACGTTCCCTTATAGAGGATTACCGGAGACTACGACTGCTGTGGGATTTATCCGCCATGGAGCTCACGCGTGCCCAGCTGGATGAATTTCAGTCGGACCCGGACGCCTTTTTGGGGCTGCTCGGAGAGCGAAGGGGCATTCTGGACACCGCAATTGAATTTTATCGGTTGGCGCTTTTGCGCGATGAGGCCTTCAAGCGCAATTTAATCGATGTTTTAAAGAAAGAACAGCAGAAAGCGGCGATTGTCGTGGCCGGCGGATTTCACACGCAGAGCTTTGAAAAAAATCTGGATCAGGAAGGTATTTCCTATCTTGTGATCATGCCTCAAATCGGATCGCTGGCGGGCCATGAATACTATCCGGAACTCATGGAAGGCAAGTTGTCTTATAAGCGCTATTTGGAAACGAGTTTTTATGATGCCTTCGCAAAAGCTTCCTCCAATAAAATGGTTGCAGAGCTCAATGAACCTGATTTCAAAAGGACGTTGAAGCTGTGGCGTGACAATGTCATCCGCAAATTAAATGAGGAAGGCCGCATTGATGAAGCCAAAGATTACACGAAATATATAGACCTTTTACTCAAGGCCTATCACGACCGCTATGGGGATAAGGGATTTCCCGAAAGGACGCGCGATGAATTGCTTGAGCTGATCGAAGCCGAAATGACGGCGTTCCGTGAAAACACGATGTCGGATATTTGGAGGCGTTTTCAGGTGCAGCTTGAATCGCTGACGGAGGGCCTCACATCATTAATCAATCAACGCAAGATGAATCCGGAAACTATATCGGCCCTCGTGGATCAGGTCGGTCAAATTCAGGTCGCGTCCGTTGAAACGCCCTCCGTCGTCATTTTTTCTCCGGACGTACCCGCTTCTCCCGCCTTCATGGAAACAATCGTCACCGAAGATATTCCGGAAATCATCACACTGGAAGTAGCAGCCGGAATTTTACCTTCGGAAACGTTACAGGTTGTTTTGGACGAAGCCGCGAAAATGGTGCCCGTGGCCGGGCCCGTTCAGGTGACGCCGGCTATGCGCGATGCGGCCGAAAGGCTCCTTGCGCTGGATCAAGCGGCGAGATTGGCGCGGCCTGAAATCCGCGGTGTGCCGACGGAGCAGGCGGCACAAACATTCGCCGCACTCGGCGGGCCGACGGTGGCGGGATTGAGGCAAGCCGTGCGCGAGGCCGCCCCCGCTCAGGTGCAGCAAATCGGAGGCGTTGAAGTCACAACCGGAGCGCTCGTGACTGAAACGCAAACTACAGCGGCGCGTTCGGAAGTGCGTATGACCGCTCAACAGCGCGACGAATTGAATCTGTTCCGCCGGCAAATCATCGATCAGACCCGCGCGCTTGGCCTCTCCACCGTCAAAAATGCATCGCGCCCATTGCAGGTGGGCGACGTTTTATCGCTCGGCAATAACTACAGGATTCTGATTGAAAATGTCGGCACACGCTTTGTTGCGATACAAATCGGCAACATGGTCAATGCCGAGCCGGTGATTAACCTGAATGTTCGCATCGACCGGCTGGAGAATCAGGGGTTTGTGATCGGACGCAATCAAACCGGAAACACCGCGGAGGTGGCTCAAGAGCAGGGGTTGGATTTGGCCCTGGCCGATACGGCCGTTTCACGACTCCATGCGCGGATTGGTTTTGAAAACGGGCTGGTGACCGTGACCGACTTGAATTCAACAAACGGCACGGGGATCTATGCGCAAAATGCCGCCTTGGATGCGATGACGGAACGGTTGAGACAACTTGCCGAAGAATACGGATACGGGCGCATCGGCGACAGCCTGCGCAGACTTCAAGATCCCAGACCCCTGTCGGACGAAGCGGTGATGATGGATATCGGTCTGGATCGTGAAATCATGCAGCTGGTCCGGCAGAACTTGGGCCCCGGTTTTGACCGCGATCTCTACCGGCAGTTGTATGAACGTCTGCAACCCGATATGGAGCGGGAGCGCCTTACGGATCTGGGCAATCGTCAACAAAGCCTCGTGAACCGCTGGAATTCCGACCCCGCTTTAATCGACGCGCGGCGCCGAAATCCGGACGTCATGTCGCGGGAGGAGCTCACCGCAGCCCTCGTTGCTTTATCGTCCTATTTGCAGCAAGTCGACAGTGCTTTCGACCCCTCTATTTATCCTGTCATTTCATTGCGCCTGAAAGCCTCGGCAGCCGCTCTTCAGGATCTTATTCAGACGCGCCTGAATGAGCGGGTCCGACAAGAGGGTGAGCGTCGAGCCAACCAAATCTATGAAGAAAACCGTCTGGTCTTTGACCGGGTGGAAGCATGGCTGAATGAAAATTCCGGTGTATACGACAAACGGTTTATCGACAGAGCGCTGCTTGAAATGACTTCGGACAGTCCCGACCAGCTGGCGGTGGACATGTCCTCGGAGGAAATGATGACCGTAGGACGTATCCGGCAAAGCTTGAGCAATGCCGTCGGGGCCAGGGCGAATGATCCTTCCTTTATGGAATATGTCGAAAGTTTTATCAATGAATGGCGCCGGCAAAGCACGCCGCCAGCCCGCCTTCAGCCGGGTGTGCCGACCGTGACGAATCGCGTGTCCTTAAAAAGCGGAGGGCAAACCGCTCTATCCAATCAAGCCTTCATCGGGGATATCTCCATTCAAGCGGGTCCGGTGTGGTTTGTCGTTCGCTCCACCGGCAATCAGGTTACGGTGCAAGAATTCTTAGGAGAAGGCGAAGATCAGATGCCGGGCCCTCCTAAAACCTTTGCGATCGGCGAAGTTATCACAGTCGGGCGCGCATCCCAAAGCAAGTTTCAGGCCCAAGATACTAAGCTTTCCAGAAGTCATTTCAGCATCCGAATCAATGAAGATGGTTCGTTTACGGTGGTGGACCTCAATTCCACCAACGGCACGATTGTCAGCTGGAACGAAATTTCAGTTCGGGACGCAAACATACAGCGTCAAACTGAACCGGGTTCTCCGGAAGATATCGGCCGCATTCTCAGGCCCGGAGGCAGGGCGGGGCAGGACTCCTTAGACAATCGAGGGGGCGGGACCGCCCGCTCGGAATTGCGTAGCGACCGGGAAGATTTTGTATTTGATGATTTGGCAATTCCTGAAGGGGTTGAGATCTCCGACTCGAATTTATCCGACGGGTTGACACCCGAAGAAGCTGCGCTATTCAGAAGGGCCATGGCAGAGGGACCGCTTGAAATGAGCGACTGGTTTGGAGCGGGGGAAGTGGCGAGTTCGATATCCGAGATCGCGGCTGCACGATCCTTGAAAAAAATTCAAGGAGGGGTCACCAGTGTCGGGTTTGATAACGAGAGGACGGCCGGATTGGCGGTGATGGCGCAGAAAATTGCGCAGGCAGGTTGGAATGCGCGAGCGGCACGGGGGGAGGCGGGTTTTCGAAGCGCGCGGGATGTATCCCTGAATTCAATATTTGATACGGTCAGCCGGATCCTCGATGAGGGGCAGCTGCACGCATTGGGTGAAAATGTTGTAATTAGGCGTAACAGTGAAGGGATTGCGGCCGCAACGATTTTAGCCATGGCGGTTCAATGGCTTGGAATGGATGAGCTCGAGGCTGTTTTTGCGCTGCGCGATATGCAGCAAAGATTAAGGGCAAGGGATAATGCGACAGGGAGAGTGGACCCGGCGTTGGCTGAAACCGGCGTAGAAGCGGCTGCCATGCTTGCGGTTGTGCAGGCCTTATCCGAACGAATGCCGGGCCGGGAAGCTATGTATTCCTCCGATATTCTGGAAACCTATAAGACGATTCGCAATAAAGGCGTGGATCCTGACTTTCGCATCAATGATGGGACAACCAATCTTCTTCTACGGCAAGGCAATACCACACTTTCAGCGGCCATCTTAACACTGACATCCGTGTGGACCGGTTTAAGCGCGGATGAAACGCTGGGGGCTTACAGAAATGTGCGTGAATACCAGGGATCAAAAGATTACGGGGCGGGCGACCGGGTCTTCGTGAATCTTAATTCATCCGAATCTGAAGTGGCCGAGACCGCCGCCATGGCGACATTAGCGGCTGTTCTTACGGGAGCAAACGTCGGAGAAATAGGCTCCGCGATTGCGGATATCAGAAAGGAAGGCACCACCCAAAGATTCGGTCCGCAAAATAATGTTGTGCTGCTGCGTAATCAATCCACCATGCCGGCCGCCGCCGCCCTGTTGCTCGGAAATGCAACCGCCTCGCTGCAAAATCGAAATCCTGATCTTGCG
>JBFHCO010000152.1:0-4469 GCA_041585205.1 Candidatus Omnitrophota bacterium
ACGACATGGCCTTCAACTTTTTTTGCTGCTCGGCGCGTTCAATGGCGTAATGAAGCGCCCGCACGATGGATTGAACGTCCAACTGTCCTTTCATTAAGTAGTCCTGGGCTCCTTCCTGCACCGCCTGCATGGCCATGCTCTCATCAGCCAAGCCGGATAAAATGACTACGGGAATCTCCGGCGCTGATGCGCGCACTTTACGAAAAGTTTCGAAACCCGATGAATCGGGCAGAGAAAGATCAAGCAATACGACATCAATATTTCCCGCTTTCAATCGCTGCAGTCCCGGCCCCAAAGCAGCGACATGCTCGACTCTGAATCCGGACTTGCCGGGAACACTGGGATTTTCAAGAATATCGGTCATGATATTCGCGATGGAAAAATCGTCTTCCACCATAAGGACTTTTTTACGCTCTTCCTGCATCTGTTCGGCTCCGTTTAAAAAACTCCGTTCGCTGAGCTAAAAACAGGTTACAGGATGTTATAAAAAGTTACAAGGGGTTAGTAGAGTGGGATTTGACAGGGTACGGATCTATCCCGTACTTAGCGGCTCAGCGGTACTTTCTCAACGGGTACTTCGGGGGCGGGTTGGGCGTTTTTGAATGAAACGAGCGTTTCATCGATTTTTTTGCGTACGCTCGCCAACTCGAGCTTCGCATTGCGTAATTCCCGCGAAAACTGATCTCTTAACTCTTCGATTTTCTCCTGCTCCGCTTCCGACAACTGAAAAAGAGCGGCGCAGAAGATAAATCGGCTGTTGTCTTTTTCCAGTTTTTTATAGCTGTGATCTGCTCGCCGATAACGGTCTTCAACCTGCCTGAGGTCGATTTCTGAAGGCTTCGGGCGGCTGACCAAAGAGACAGATTCGTGAGTATGTTGGGCGATTTCATGCGCCTTGCCGGCGACGTTATGAGACTGTTTACTCACCCAAAAAGAAAGCCGCGGCTGTATAAAGGCCTCTTTGAAGCGTGCGAGGATGTCTTCACTGCGCTCAAGCTTACCGGAAGCAATCTCAAACTCTAAATTGGAAAGCGCCGGCGCCGCGGATTGCCTTGAAAGTTTGGCCATAAAAAAAATTGAAGCCGCGATAAAAATCCAAAACAATCCCGCAATGCGGAACTGATCAAAAAAGGCGGGGCTGCCGATAGGTTCCATTTCCGTGAAACCAAAACTCAGCAGAACTAAAAAGGTCACATGGTTGCCCAGAAAAAAATAGGAAGCCTTGGTCCCTTTCTCAGCCATCCGAACAAGTGTGTGCGGAAAAAAAGCCAGACTTAAAAAGTAAAAAATTCCGGCGATGAGATAAAGCGAAATCATCAAGCAATTAGCCCATGCAACGAACGTAAAAAAATTGGAGCCGTCCATCCGCTCCACATCCGCCGCAACTTGATAGCTCACGATCAGCGTCACAGCCGCATAAAACGTTAATGCAAGCGACATAAATACGAGGCTGTTAAAATCGCAGATGCCGAGCAGGCGCGCGCCCGGCTTTTGACCCTTTTGTAAAAAGCCGGGAAGATAAAAACCCAGAACCGTGATGAGATGAAAAAGAATAAGGAAAAGAACTTTCACGCCGTACACAGAGGTGCGCATCGCCGAACCCACCGCCGTGAAAGCAAGTCCGAGCGCGATCAGTCCGGTCAGGGCTAAGGCCCAAGACTGAGCCTTTTCGGCATTATCTTGTGAAATTTGTGAACGAAGCTTCGAGGTAAGGAGATCGAGCCAATGATTCTTCTGCATAGCGCCGGATATTATATGTCCAAGACTATCGATCGCAAAGCAGAAAAATAACGCATCCCGTCATCTTTTGTAAGCGGTAAAGGGATTAGACAGCCCTCCATAGATCCGCTAAAATACCTTTTTCCCCCATGAATCTATTAGCCTTCGATACATCCAGTCAGGTTTTAAGCGTTGCTCTTAAAAAGGGAGCGGATAGTGTTTCGGGGACTCGCCTGGTCGGGTTCTTAAAGCACGCCGAAAACCTCCTCCCTCTCATCGACAGACTGCTGCAAGAAAAAAGTCTGACTTTCAATGAAGTGGATGCTTTTTTGATCGGTTGCGGGCCGGGATCTTTCACGGGTTTACGAATCGGTTTCGCAACGCTTAAAGGTCTTACGGTATTGCAGAAAAAACCTTGCTTCGGGGCCTTCAGTTTGGATATGATTGCCGAGGCTGTTGATTTGCCGGATGGGTCCAGTTTGGCCGTCTGTCTGGATGCCCACCGCGAGAAAATTTACGCGAAACATTTTATCCGCGAAAAACAGCGCTGGATCGACCGGAGCGAAATTCAAGTGCTCACCGCGGAAGACTTGGGGCGCGGCCTCGGGGATTCGGTCCACCTTTGCGGTGATGCGATCAACCGATACAAAGATTCCATTAAAAAAAATTTTCGGGGAAAAAATCTGCATTTCCTTCCCGAAAAAAATTGGCATCCGCAGGCTACGACATTGATAACTTTCTTTGAAAATGACCGCCGGAGATTGAAAGAGCTTCGCGATCCGGCGGACTTTGTGCCGAGTTATTTTCGCTTATCCGAAGCTGAAGAAAAAAAGAACGACCATGTCCCTTCTCATTGAATCAAGCCAAAAATCGCAATACGGAACCTGGATAGAAGTCCGGCTCAACCGGCTGCGCCAAAACCTGGAAGCATTAAAAGTGCACGCGGGTTCCTCCTCTCAAATCATGGCTGTCGTCAAAGCTAATGCTTACGGTCATGGCCTGCGCGAAATCGCCAAGGCGCTCTCCGGTCAGGCAGCCTTTCTGGGCATTTCCTCTTTGCGGGAAGCACTGGAGCTGAAAGATCAGGGCGTCGAAACGCCCATCTTTATCTTCGGGCGGCTGCTAAGCGACGAAATGCCCGCCGCGATCGCTCAGGGTTTTACGTTAAGCGTCTCTAGTTTCGAAGAGGCCAAAGAAATTTCCGATCTTTCGCTTTCCTTTTCGCATCAAACGCCGATTCATATCAAAGTGGATACGGGCATGGGGCGGCTCGGAATCCCCTTTGGTCACGCGCTTTCTTCCGTCCAAAAAATCAGTCAATTGGACGGGCTGATCATGGACGGCATCTATACCCATTTTCCCATTGCCGAAAATGCGGGATTATTCACGCAACAGCAACTCAATGATTTTACGCATCTCATTGAATCGCTCGAAGAAGCCGGCATTCATTTTCGTTACCGTCACGCCGCAAACAGCGCCGGAACCATTCATGTTCGAAACAGTCATTTGAATCTCATCCGCCCCGGCATCATGCTCTATGGCATCTACCCGGACGCATCCCTTCAGGATTCGATCCGGTTGGCTCCCATCTTGTCGCTTAAAAGCCGAATCATCAACGTGAAGCGGCTGCGTGCGGGAGATTCCGCAGGCTATGGACGAGACTTCATCGCCAAACAGCCGACCACCATCGCGGTTTTACCGACCGGCTACAGTCACGGTTATCCCTTCACGGCCTCCAACCGTGCCGAGGTGCTGTTTAATGGAAAAAAATATCCTTTGGCCGGGCGGGTCTCCATGGATTACATCACGATTAACTTGGGCGATGATATGGCGCGGCCGGGAGACGAAGTGACGCTGATCGGCGAAGATCGGGGCCAGGTTATTTTGGCCGAAGATCTCGCGCGCTGGGCTCGCACGATTCCTTATGAAATCGTGACGCGTCTGTTACCGAGCCTGCCCCGTCTTTATCATTGATGCGAATGAAACGTTTTCATATCGAGTATTTTTCGGAGCTGGATTCCACCAATTCGCATGCCCTGAAACTACTCGCACAAGGAGCTCCGGAAGGCAAAGTGATCGTGACCGATTTTCAAACAAACGGGCGCGGAAAGCCCGGTCGGACTTGGTTTTCACCGGCCGGTAAAAACTTGCTCTTTTCTGTTTTGATCAGACCACCGATTCGTCCCCATCAGGCGCCTATGATCACACAAATCGTCTGCCGTTCTGTGGCGAAGGCATTGCAGACGCTCTATGGAATCTCCAGCAGTTTTAAGCGCCCGAATGACGTCATGGTCGACGGCAAAAAGATCTGCGGCGTGCTGGTCGAAGCGCAATCCCGGTCAAACGGTCATCTTGAGGGGGTTGTGATCGGCATCGGTTTGAATATCAACGCCGACTCCGCGGAGCTGCTCCCCGAAGCCACTTCCATCAAAATGGAAAAGCAACGGATCTATTCCCGCCGGCGGATCTTACAGGGCATTCTGCGTCAGCTTCGCAAGGATATGAAAGGTTTATATGGCAAAGCCTAAAGCCAAGGCCAAGGTGATTTTGCTGGATATCGGCAATACGGCTGTGAGTTTCGGGGTCTATCATGGGGGCCGTTTGCATCAGGCGGGATACGTGCTTCACAATGATATCCCAAAAAAATGCCTTATTTGGTCTAAAAGTGGAGTATTTGATTATATAGAGTTCGTTATTAGCTCTGTCGTCCCACTTTTAACACATAAGATCATAAATACGCTTAAGAGGGC
>JBFHCO010000153.1:0-4439 GCA_041585205.1 Candidatus Omnitrophota bacterium
CACCAAAAAATAACGGCGCCACCATGCAAGGGTCCTGCTTTTCCTCCCACCTTAGATGCTCTGCCTTGAACATATCCAATACGGTAACGATGCGCCGCTCATTAATGGCCTTTTTGATGATATCGGATTTCGATTTGAGCTGGCCCGGCCCGTTTGCTGAATTATCATAGCCGCTTGATCCCTTAAGGACATAATCCCCCTTTTCCCAAATGAAAAGCGAGCATTTATCCGGCTTCAATAATTTGCTGACAAGACGAATGATGGCGGGGTAAAGTTGCTCGACTTTGAGTGTGACGAGTTCACGCGCCGCTTCATACACGGAATTAACCGTGTCGGCTTGTCCCAAAATCCGACCTTCCAATTCGGTGTTGATATTTTTAAGCGCCAGATGTTCCATGGAAAGAGCTTCGAATTCATCCCGCAACTTATTAAACTTGTACTTCCATCTATCGAGCAATCGGTTAACGCGACTGCGCTCTTCTCCAAACAAGAACCCGAAGAAAATGAATAAACCGGCGAGCTGGAATTGCTTTCCCGGAATGGCGGAAAATTCAAATTGTTGCTCAACGGAAATGTTATAACTGACTGAAATAAGCAGAGCGAAAGCACTTAAAAGACCGGCGAGAAAACCTTGAAGGCTACCGTAACGAACGGCAATGAAGAGAACTACGATCCATAAGGGGTGCGGTGAAACGCCGATGAAGCCCATATTGGCGCGGAACCACAGCACATTAATCAGAAGAATTACCGATATACCGATTACAATCTCGAGCAAATAACTGTATTTCTTGCCCACGAGTGCATCCTTTGTTTCATTGAATCAGTTTATCAAATTCTATAAACAATTATCTCCTTCTATCGATCCTTATCATAAGTATAACCGACGAATTTAAAATTTGTAGGAATAATTAACGGTCAGCTGTTGAGTCTTATTATAGGAGTCGGATTGATGTTTTATCTGTCTGGAATGGATAAACCGTATAGAAGCCTCATGATGATCCCATACACTGAGGTTGAGGCGGCCATGAATGGTATTGCGCGTATAGTGTCTATCCTCCGACTCCGTATAGGAAATGGTATCCGAAAAATACGCCTCGAGATAGTCGGTAATTTGATGTCTGATCGCCAGACTGGCAGAATGCGTTTCAGATTTTTTGGGGGCGTAATAATCATAAAAGGAAATAAAGGGATCCGCGTCCTTCCTGGCATGATCCACTCGATAATAAATATAAGAAAGATTGATGTCGGGTTTCCGCCAAAGCCGGATGGTCGGCGAATAGGAAGAAACGAGTGCGTAATTGTCGTCCGGAGCGCGCCCTTTTGTGTAATACCGCTCCTGTAAATAGCCGGATATGAAAAAATACTTATGGATATCATAATAGATACTCTGCTCGAAAGTATGGCGGAACACCCTTTGCAGCAAAGCATCCAAGTTGGAATCTTCGATTTCCCGCTCGTATGACAAGCGGGCTGTTAAACGGTTAAAAAAGGTTTTTGAGAATCTCACGTGATAATCAAAAAATGTTTTATCTTCTTCATAATGCTTGAGGGTGCCTCCGACCGTTCCCGTAATGCCGTATTTTAAACGCCTGTTCAGCTCGAGTCCCATGTAATGGTACCGATAACGGTCCTTTCCTTCTTCTGTCTCGATATGATGCAAATAATGCCCTCTCAGATCGACGTCAAAATAGGTATGCTGTTTAAAACCGATGGTTTGCTCAACTTCCCGGGGTCCGCCCTTGGCTTCAAAAATATCGTATTCACCGAAGATTTCCGGGCTTAATTTCCGCTTCACTTTGGCGAGTTTTTCTTTCGCTTTGACGTTTTCAGGATCATCCGCGAGAACTTGTTCATAATATTTTTTCGCCCTGCGATAGGATTGTGTCCGATAATACGTATCACCGACCTTCCGGTACATATCCGTCTTTTCTTCCCTCGGCATCGCCATATCGACGAGCGTTAAATATTCATTGATGGCTCGCTCAGGGGCCTCCGTATGCGCATAGACCTCCGCCAACCCTTTTTTAGCCTCGATATTGTTAGGATCCGTCTCCAGCATTTCGTTAAAGAGTTCACCGGCCTTCACGGCATTTCCGTTCCAGAGGTATTGATAAGCCAACCGCTCTTTCACCTCAAAATTATCGGGATTGATTTCGAGGATCTCCTCATAATGCGGTATCGCCCTCTCCCCCATGCGGTTCCAAGTGTAGAGATTTGCCAGAAGTTCCTTTGTTTCTAAATCGTTCGGGTTTTCCGCGAGAATCAGCTCATAATCCCGGATTGCGTCCTTTTGCTGATTGTTCCACATCTTAAACCGGGCCACTTTTTTTCTGAGCTCCAGATTATCGGGCATCAAGCTAAGTAAAGTTTCATAAACACCGATCGCTTTCTTTTTTTCGCCGATGCGCGAATAATTTTTGGCAAGCTCCTGCTGCAGCTCAATGTTATTCGGATCCTTTTCGAGCTCCTTTTCGATCATTTGAACCAGCTTTTCGCGCTCTCCGGCCCAATCGTAACAAGCCTTGAGCTGCTTTAAAGCCTCCGCATTATCGGGTTCGGTTTTCAAAACTCGCTCATAAATCGGAATTGCATTTTTTGGCTGGCTGATATAGCGGTACCTTGCCGCGAGCTTCATCATGAGTTCTATGTTCGCCGGATCACTCTCCAGCTTCACTTTGTATTCTTCAATCTCTTGCTCGTAGCGCTTCTTGCGCGCCGCTTCCTTCGCCGCTTTATCCAGCGGCAGCGGTTCCGCCTTTTCTTTCTCGGCCAAACCGTAACCTTTATCTTTTAAATTTTCAAGCATAGCTTTGGCGGTTGAATCTTTCGGATCCCGTTTTAATACGTCCTCATAGACCCGAATGGCATCCTCGGGCCTGCCTGCCCAAACATAGATGGCCCCCAAGGTCTTTTTGGCTTCCATATCCCGCGGTTGAAGCTGCGTCACTTTTTCATAATGCTCTATGGCCTTCTCCGGCATATTTTTGCGCTGATAGATGACTGCAATTTCCTGGTGATGCGAAGCGTCGTTGGGTTCCAGTTCAATCAAATTCTGCAGAATTAAAATCGCCTTGTCATCCATGCCCTGCCAACCATAAAAATCTTTCAAGGCTTTTGCCGTTTCTAGATCTTGAGGGTTGATTTCAAGGATTTTTTCATAGACTTCGATAGCCTTATCCCCCTTCTTCACCCACCCGTATCTCTTGGCAAGTTTTTTAAGCTTATTAATATCGGTAGGATCAGACTCCAATTCGTTTTCTAAAATTTCAATTTCCTGCAGCACCCGTTTATCGACTTTAGCGATCGATGACTTTGAGGGTAATGCGAGAAAAAAAACCAAGGCAGTTAGCAAGACTAAACATGAAAATTTCGGCGTTAATTTCATAAGATGTTTGGGATTAATCCGTACTCCATAGATACTTTCAAATTAGGAAAAGCTTTTTGATGCGGCTTCGACGGAATCGAATGACTCATATACTTTTGAAAGATGGGATAATTCAAATACGTTCCGAACATCGTCATTTAAATTAACCAGTTTAACATCACCGCCGCATTCCCGAATTTCCTTCGAGAACGAAACCAAAATACCGAGTGCCAAGGCATCCATGAACGGAACGTCGCCAAGGTCTAAAATCACGTTTTTTTTCTGGTTTAATTGGGATTTGCAATCTTGAAAAGCGTCTTTTAACTTCTGTAGTTGGTAAACACTGATGGGTTTTGTTAATTTGAGAACGGTAGAATTTTTTTCGTTTTTAATTTCGTATTCCATAAAACCTCTGGTCCCTTCAGGCCTATTGGACTAAATCGTCTAAAAACAAGCCCGATTGGGTTATAGATAGGTATGTTACCATTTCCTAGGATATCGACACAATAGGAAAGCTTATTAACAAAAATCATCTTCCAAGGGGTCCGCCGTCGTGAGAAATCCAGGGCGTCAACTTCCCCCACCTGATAGCCGTAATTAGAAAGAACGAGTGTTGAGCTCTTATCTAAGAAGTGCTGTATCTTCATTATGTTAATATCATGTTAAAGCAGTGTGGTTAATATGATTCTTAAAACAAATTATGAAACTCTAAAAAAAGCAGCCGTCAACAACCGCCGAAATCTGACCCTCGGATTTATTCTCGCATTAGCCCTTCTGTTGAGAGTCCTTTATGTCGTGAATCTCGCGCAAACTCCCCCCGTTCAGGACTCATTCGAATATGATTATTACGGCGCAAGAATCGCGAGCGGTGCGGGTTACCCCACAACGCTTCGCGGCCCCATCTATCCTTTTTCTTTGGGTGTGCTGTATTTCCTTTATGGTCATCACTACCAGTTAGCGCGATTCGCTCAAGCCATCGTAAGCGCTTTTACTTGTATTTTAATTTTCTTTTTGGCCAGAAAAGTTTTTTCAAACTTATCCGCTTACTTGGCAGCTCTGATGAGCGCTTTTTTTA
>JBFHCO010000154.1:0-4385 GCA_041585205.1 Candidatus Omnitrophota bacterium
ATGAATCCGCTTTCCGCGGGGTTGATGCTTTGCGACCGCGGGTATGTCGTGAAGAGTTCTTCGGATCCCGGTTTTTTCCGTCAAATCGCTGAAATACTGAGAAAGGAAAAGGTGCAAATTTTGTTTGTCGGATCGGATGAGGAAATCGATTTTTTCTCAAAAAACAGATTGCGGCTGCAATCCGCCACCGGTACTTTTATATTGGTGAGCGGCGAGTCCATCAGCCGATTCGGTTACGACAAGTGGCACACCTATCATTTCTGCAAAGAGCATGGCATCCCTTACCCAAGAACATTTCTCCCGTCCCAGAAAAAAGAACTTAAATCTTTTATTTCCAGCAACGGTTATCGCTTGTTGGTGAAGCCGCGCGTCGGATACGGCTCTCGGGATATTTACCGTGTTTCAAATCAGCAAGAATTATCGGTCTTTTTGAAGCGGGTGAAAAACCCCATCATTCAAGAATATATCGGAGATGATTCCGAAGAGTATACCGCGTCGTCATTCATGACGGAAAAGGGGAGAATTGTCGGAACGATTCTGTTCAGGCGGTACTTATCGGCGGGTGCGACTTACAAGGCCGAAGTGATCAAAGACCGCGGCATTCAAAGCGCCGTGGAAGGCATCGTGCGCAAAATCGCCCCTTTAGGTCCGTGCAACGTTCAGTTCCGGAAAATAGGCCGCCGGCTGATTCCGTTTGAATTCAATATCCGCTTTTCAGGCACAACGCCCATTCGTAGCATTCTCGGATTCAACGACGTCGATTGGGCAATCCGTCATTTCCTGCTGCGTCAGCCATTAAGCCGCCCGAAGATAGCCCAAGCCGTCGCGTTCCGCTATTGGAATGAAATCATCGCCTCGCGGGAGTCGTTCTCAAATTTAAAGCAAAAGAAAAAACATCGCTTGAGACCTTCGCGCGTGCGCATTCTGGATGTTTTATAGTCTTTTCTGCGCTGATAGGTATGTTAGGAAACGGGTCGCTTAGCAAATGAGTCTAGAAGGATCTATTCTCATCATGAGTTTGCATTATTCACCCAATGATAAGTTGACAAGGGGAGTCGTTTAATATAATCTCTTGCGGTTCAAACGGTTAAATGCGTTTGAATTGCGATAGGAGGCAAGGCAAGTGACCGATAATATTGCGCCCATGGATTGGAGCCGCGCCGGATACGGCGTTCGGCCGGGCGCGGAGGAATTTCCGCTTCAGATTGTTTTTGCCATGATTTACCCCTGCAACCTGGGGTGTCCTTTCTGTCCTTATACAGACGGAAATTCGGATCTGAGAAAGTATTACCATGAGCATAACGGTGACTTGTTTCCGCCGGCTCTGTTCAAGAAAATCGCCGATGAGGCGGCGCCTTATAATGCCTTTTTGCGTTTGACCGGCGGGGGTGAACCGACTCTTCACCCTGAATTGTTTAATTTGGTCGAGTACGGCAAGAAAATAGGCGCCCGTATATGGCTGAATACCAACGGAACTTTACTGGGCCCTCATACTCCGAAGACGAAACAAAACCTTGAAAGACTTCTGGATAGCGGCATTGATCTGATCGAATTCAGCGTGGATGCGGGGGATCAGGAAACGTACAATATTGTGCGGCCGCCTCGTCGCGGAAAGGGATATCCGGAACGCTGGGACAAACTCGTCGCCGGGATTCGTTACGCGTTGGAATACCGGAAAAAAATCCAGGCGCCGACGCGAATTGTTTGCAGCATAATAATGTCCGAGTACATTCGCGGCAAAGCGGATCAAGCCGTCGATTTTTGGCTTCACGACGTGTGCGTCGATGAAGTCATTAAAAGAAAATATTTAACGTGGGACAGCAACACGACGCTTGATTTCAGCCATGCCTCCGATCCGGGCATCTATTCGGACAGCAAAGAAATTTTACCGCCCTGCGTGTGGCCGTTTGAGCGGATGAATGTGGATACCTTGGGCCATGTGGGGCTATGCGGTCAGGATATTTCATTCAGCACGCATGTGCAATTTCCGAATTTGTGGGAAGCCTCGATCAAAGAGATCTGGCAGGGAGAAGCTTTTAAGAAATACCGAGAATTGCATTTGGCCGGGCGGGGAGACACCATCACGCCCTGCAGTAATTGTTCGGCTTGGAAAGCCGGCATTCGTGACTGGAATCATGGCTGGTTAAAGGTCTTGGATACGGCGGAGCGGCACCGCAAGGAAGTGTTGCAGCTTGCTGATGTCGCGGAAGTCGGTGCGCAAACCGACATTATCCGCAGAAAAAATTGATCTTAGGAGAGATGAAAACATCATGAAAAAAGCACTCATTACAGGCGGCGGGGGTTTTTTAGGATCTCATTTGTCGGAGGAGTTACTCCGGCGCGGATATTCTGTTGTCATTGTGGACATGATCAGCAAATCCAATCAATACAAAATTCAGCATCTCGTCAATCACGAACGGTTTAAGTTTTACCGCGGCAGCGTGCTGGACAAGGATTTGATGGATAAATTGATTTGGGAATGCGACGTTGTCTTCCACTTCGCTGCTTTGGTCGGCGTGCATCATTATGTCGAACGCCCTTATAATGTCTTGGATGTGAACGTGAATGGCACGAAGCTCGTGGCTGACCTTGCCTATAAATACGGCAAAAAAATGGTGTTTGCTTCAACTTCGGAAGTTTACGGCCGTTCAACCAAGATTCCTTTCTCGGAAGAAGATGACCGGGTGCTGGGATCCACAAAAGTAGACCGCTGGTGCTATTCCACTTCCAAAGCCGTGGGCGAGCATTATTGTTTCGCTTATTATCAGCTGGGACTGCCCGTGGTTGTGCTTCGTTTCTTTAATGCGTACGGACCTCGCTTAGACTCGATCGAATCAGGCCGCATCATGTCCATCTTCATGGGACAGCTTTTAAAGAACAAACCCTTGACGGTCATCGGAGACGGGTCGCAGACGCGCTGTTTTACTTATGTTGATGATGTGGTGGACGGCATCATCCGCTCTTCCGAGATAAAAGGTGCGGAAGGGGAAGCCATCAATATCGGCACCAACCGTGAAACGTCCATTCTGGAACTCGCTAAGGCGATGATTAAAGTATACGGCGGCAAACACGAAATCCAATTCAAGGAACACGAAGGGATTTACGGCACAAGTTACGAAGATATCAGCCGCCGAGTCCCGGACGTTTCCAAAGCCAAACGCATCTTGAATTGGCAAGCGTCGACCTCTCTGGAGGACGGCCTGAAGAAAACCATCGGCTGGTTTAAAGAGCATTATAAGAACGAAACATCGTTTGCGGACATCGTCGGCTCTGAGGCCGAACCGGCAGCGGCTCCCGCCAAAGCCACGTCTTCAAGATAGCGGTTCAATACACATTTAACCTTCCTTAATTTCTATGCCGGTCAATGACGGGACAGCCAAATGGGGTTGGAGTTGCCTTTTTGCGCTGGCCATCCTGTTGCATGCGGTCGGAATCAATCAGCCCTTTCTGGGTAATTTCGCCCAGCATCAAACCGATTATGCCTCCGTGGTGCAACGCTGGCTGGCGGCCGGTTCATGGAATCCTCTCTATCCTGTGATGCGTTTTATCGGACAGGGCGAGGCGCGCGTCTTTCTCGGCGATTTACCGCTGAACATCAACCTGGTCGCAGTCCTTTGCAAATGGACCGGGTTATCGATTGAAATCGCCGGACGCGGTTTATCGGTCTGCTTCTTTCTTTTATCCCTTTACCCGTTTTACCGCTTACTGGCCATGTTATTCACGGATAAGGGCGTGATACTGTGGGTTTTTGTATTCTATCTTTTTTCACCCTTAACCCTGATCTATGGCCAGGCATTCTTGCTTGAAATCACCGCAATCAGTCTGGGCCTCTTCGGCTATTACTATTTCTTCCGCTGGTATTTGCAGCATCGTATGCGATGGCTGGTGATATCCGCGATCTTTTGCTCATTGGCGTTGGGAACCCGCATTTACTTCGCTCCCGTCATGCTGCCCCTGATTTATCTGATAATAAAAAAAATGGGATCCCGGTTTTTATTCAAAAAAGAACTGTACCTGTTTTGCATATTGGCGGGATTGATTCCCGTAGGATGGCAGGTTTATGCCGCTTGGGCGGCCGGTGCGCAGGGCGGCGAGAGCAGTTTGCAGGATAATTTGCGTGTTTTTGTCACCGATGATCCAATCCTGAAACAAAGCGGCGGCTGGCGTTATTATTTCCCGATTCTGCAGATTTTTTTGGCGAAAATCGTAACACCGCTGGGTTTCGTGTTGACTCTTTTCGCATTATTCTTGAAAAACAGGGAATACGCCAAGGCCAAAAAAATCGCCCTGCTCATCATTCTGACTTTCATTCCCGTCTTTTTTATTGCACCGCGCAAATTCGTCGAGTTCGAATACTATTATCTGCCCCTGGTTCCTCCTTTTGC
>JBFHCO010000155.1:0-4290 GCA_041585205.1 Candidatus Omnitrophota bacterium
GACGAGTTTAGGTATGGCCAAAGGATTAGCGACTCGGTTAGGCGGTACTTGGACGGAGCAAGTGGTGATTCAGGCGGGAAAGCGGGTCGTTGTCGGATATACAGTAGAAGTAGCCGGTGCAAAGGCCGTTCAGATTATTCTTACCAGATCGTTTTCACTCGCGGGCCTCAAAGGATTAGCCGGTCAAGCGGTACATTTGACGATAACGCTTCAATTTTCCCTGCAATTAGGCGCCCAGCTGGTTTCCTTGATCCCCGGGCTCGGCATACGCGATATCGAAACCGTGATGCTTGAAGAATGGAGCATTATTAAGGAGATTCGCATGATGTATGCCGGACTCCTTCAAGGAAATGCGCTGATGAGCATTGCTCATGCCGTTTCATCGCCCGAGCATTGGCTCTTTGTCGGCGTCTTCCATTTTGGTTCCATCTTTATGGCATTCTCGGGAGGGATATTAGGCGCAGGAGCGGGAGTTATCACGCGCGGAGTTTTGTCACCCGTGGGACAAGCCTTGGGGGCATCGGCCGCGGTGGGAGTCTTGACTCAAAGCTGGTCAGCGGCATTAGTCAGCATGAGCGCCCTTGTCATTCGTGCGCTGCCTCGAATGGGGCAAGCCATTGTCCGATCCGTGAAAACCATTTATGAAGGCACGGTAAATATCTTGAAGAATTTTGGCGGCGCGTTTCAAGGGTTCTGGGAGGAAGTGATTAAAGAACCGATCTTGGGCAGTGCGCTTCTCTTCTGGATGCCCGATGAATTCAAAGAGTTTTTTGTGGAAGCCTTTGACTTGATTCATGGCAAAACAGCAAGGCTCAATCTGAGTCAAAATAAGTTTTACCATCAGGCCCAGCAAATTCAAACACGGGTCGCGACAATGACCGCGGCGGAACAAATCGAACAATTCGGATCCGTGGAAGCCGCGACTGAGCTTCAGAATTTGATGAGTACAGTCCTTACTCAGCAGGATGTCGTCCTGGCCCAACAGGCGTTGAGTACAGCGATGGCAAAGCTCGACGCGCATCAAAGGCAAGCCGTGAGCAATAATGTCCGATTTGACGCAACGCTTCAAGCCCACATGCAGAATATTCAAGAACTTGCAGGCCGAGCAAAGAAAGCGGTGGAAGTGCTTGATAAAGCAATTAAGAATCCTGCCGGAGCGGCAGCGAATTTACGTCAATACACTCCTGTCAAAGATGCAGCGGCGGGAACCTACGATACTTCCGTCTTGGGAGGTATGAGGGCCTTCTTGATCGCGAATCCTTATGCGGATGTTTCCGCCGTCGATGCGGCTCAAGGAAGTTTTGCAAGCTTGGCGCAAATTGCCGTCATGCAGCAAATTTATAAACAAGGCGTTGAAAACGTGAGTCCTAATACGCTTGCCGCCGTTGGTTTGTCGCAAGCGGCTGTTGATACGGTTCAACAATTATGGAAGGATTCCCAAACAGCCGGACAGCTCCGTCAATCGCAATTAAATCAAGCTTTCAACAGCGTTTTAAATGATTTGGTCATGGCTCACAGCGGTTTGACGACTGTGAATACCGCCGGTGCCGTTGTCACCAATGAGCAGCTTCTCGCCAACATTTTGATAGCTAATTTCGTGGGCGTTCACAATACGATGCTCTTGAACTCCGCGTTGACAAAGGCGGTGGTTCAGGCAGCTAACATCATCAAAGTCTTTGACAGCTTGACGGACGCGGCGCGTCCCGCTTTTCAGCAGCAACTCAGGAGACGCTCAGAGATGGCAACGGTAAGCCATCTTGGGTTCTTGGCATTGTCGGTACAAATGCAAAGCGGAATACAAAACGTCGCCAAAGGCCTCTCAACAGAGGTATTGGCCCCTGTGCGAAAAATCGCGGAAGCCATCGGTATATCGGAAGCCGCGATCGTCGCCTTGACGGGAAGGATCAGTGAGCTGGCCAATCTGGACCGGGGTATTGATATTGTATCAACGATGGCGAACCTGATCGCCGAAAAGGCGGGAACTTTTGATATCGCCGAAATCAGTGATCATTTGAGTCTATTAACCGCAGCGGCCGTCATTCAAAATGGCGAGGTCCGAAATATGAATTTCGCTCGGTATCTTCCGAGCGGTGTCAGCGAAGTTGTGCTGAACCGGTTAGCGACCGATCGCGCATTTGCCGTCAAGGTTGCAGATCAAATCATGCCCAGAAGAGACGTTGCGTTGGCTCAATCCGCAGAACAAATCAGCTTGGCCATTAATATCGCGGGATTACAGAATGCGAAAAATGCTCAAGAAATTGCAGCCATCTATGAGCAAATACCCGGAATCAGCATGAAACAAGCGGCCGATTTTAGGTTTATCGTTGAAAACTTGTCGGCGGAAGCGTTTAATTTCTTTATGAACAGTTTGCCGAGCACGACACTGATATCATCTCCGACCGTACACGCATTCGCCGGTAATTTGAACACTTTTGCGATCGGCGCGGCCGTCACCATCACGCCGGCTCAACATCGCGATTTGCTGGTGCGCGCCGGCGTTATCTCCCAGAATGTGACCGAAGAGCAAATAACAGGCGATAGCAGGATCGCTAATAAGCTGCATAATGTGCGTTTGCAGGCCCTCAATTTAATGCACAATATTGAAGCCATGCTGGGAAAACTTACAGGAGCCGAAGCCCATCCGGCGATTGGTCCTCCGGCTTCCGCTCTTTCAGGACCCGAGAATGCCTATGCGCATTCCTTGCTGGGTGATTTGACAATGTTCTTTGGCAGTCAGGTTGGCTCCTTCCTCAATCGCTTTCTGAATGTGAATGTCATGCCCGTCCTTGAAGAAATGGGACGTTCCGTACTTTCAATGGTTCTTACTCCGATTTCAGCGGTGGCATCGCTCTTTAATGGTCAAAATGTTATGGAGCAGGCCGCAGATTGGACTGCTCAACTTTTCTCATCCGCACATATTTTCGCGGCATTCAAAGATTTCAAATTGGGAGGTCTCGCTACGAGCATGGGCGTGACTTTCGCAGAGTACTGGGCCGGAGTCAGAAAAGCCCATTACGAATTTGCGCAATCCACCGCGGCGCAGCCGCTTGCCGAGCGCATCCGCCTCCACAGGGCTGCAAATGCCGCCGCGGTTTCGGGATTGGGCGGGATAGCCCACAGTCTCATTAAGAATGTTTCCGCTTCCATAACCGCGGCTTTAGCTCAACAACTGGTTTGGCGTGCTCAGCTCAAACTTGATCAGCTTGAAACAGCTTATCAGCAGGCGATCGCGCAATATGGATTCGCATCCGCTCAAGCCGTTCAAGCCGCTGCGGTGTACTATGCGGCCAAAATGGAGCTGGCGATGCAACAGCATGCGTTAGCCCAGCAGCAGCGCGACCCCATTCAGGCTCGGGCTCAGGCGATCGTGATCATGAAGGAAGCGCACGAAACGATCCGGTTTATGGCCGAACACGGCGTCAAAGCACCCAACCTTACGGCTATCGCGGATGCACTGAGAAATGTCATAACGCCTACCGCCATGCATCAGGTGATGCAGTATATGACCGAAGTGTTAAAGGCCTTCAACGCGTCACCGGTGCTGATTACGGGAACACCCGCTGAAATCACCCGGGAAATTCATCAATTGCAAACCGCTTTCGTGCAGCTGCAGCTGGAGCTGGGTGCGAATGACCCAAGAGTTCAAACGGCATTTGCAATCGTGGAGCAGGCCAAGCTGGCGCTGGCGGTGGCGCAGTATCGCGAAGCGGCCGTTTCCGGGGATCAAGCAGCCATGACTCGTTCTGCGCTTGAAGTTCTGTCGGCAAGTCACGCGCTTCAGCAAGCCCTGCGGAATGAAGCGGGGCCTCTTGCCGCCGCCGCCGTTCAGGGAATCGATAATATTAACAGGGCGATTTTCAGCAATGAATTCATAGCGCAATTAATTCAAGGGATAACTCAAGTGATTCCCGTTTTTGACATCAATTATTTAGCCGGAGAATTAAGCGTGCTTCAATTGGCCGAACTTGCTGATGCCGCAGAAGAGGGGCAAGCATCGTTGGCCATGGCGCTTTCCAATCTATTCAGCGCTAAACAGAAAGAGGCGCAGGCCGCCGGGCGAACTAAAGAGGCCTTGAAATATAAGGGCTTGGCGATGACCGCCGCACTTTTAGCGTCGTTGGCTGAACAGTCCCGGCCGTTGGATCTGAAGTTATCGGAAATAGAAAACTTCTTCCCGTCATTTACAGTTCGCGAGCCCGACAGATCCGAGATCGAGGCCTCGCTGGCTGTGTTGAGCCGTTTAATTGAAAGTCCCTCCACCGTTGTCAATCTAACACCTTCGATGAATGC
>JBFHCO010000156.1:0-4279 GCA_041585205.1 Candidatus Omnitrophota bacterium
CACCCTGAAAGCGATGCCGTCTCGGGGCATGTGCTGGAATTTCACAGCGAAGAACTCAGCGATGATATGAAGCGTAAAATCCATTGCAACCAGCAGGCGATGCCGCTGATCTCGGCGGGAACGACCATGTTTCGCAGAGAATCATTTTTCAGAGTCGGATTTTACGAGTCGCGCTGGGAAGTGGGTGTTGATATGAATTGGTTATTGCGCGCGAAAGAGCAAAAGCTCCGCATTGATGTTCTGCCCGATATTGTTTTAAGAAGACGGCTGCATCACGCCAATAAGGGGATTGTGAAAAAAGATTTTATTCACCAGAGAGCTCAAATTTTGAAAGAGCATTTGGACCGCTTACGCCATGGGGAAAATGTCGGAAATGGATAAGAGGATTTTAATCACAGGTTCAAAGGGAAGGATCGGTAAAATTCTGATGCCGGCACTATCCGGGGTATACGATATGCATGGTCTGGACTGCGTTGAAAGTTCGGAAAACCGTTATACCCGCGCTGATCTTGCGGATTTTGATTCTTTAAAACAAGCTTATGACAAGCTGACCCCGTTCGATTGTGTGATCCATTTAGCCGCGGATTCAAGGATGGATAGCACCTGGGAATCGATTCTCCATAGTAACATTATCGGCACCCGAAATTTGTATGAATGCTCCCGTCAACATGGCGTCAAAAAAATCATTTTTGCGAGCACGAATCAAGTCACCATGGCCTACGAAAAGGACAAAAAAGTAAAAAAGATCACGGTTACGGAGCCTGTCCGGCCTGTCAATGATTACGCGACGAGCAAGATATTCGGCGAGGCGATCGCGCGGCAATATTATGAGAAATACGGTATTCAATCCCTTTGCCTGAGAATCGGCACCGTTTTGGAGAATGACGATCCGGCATCAAGCCGGCGTCATATGAAAACTTGGTTAAGTCATCGTGACATGATTCAGCTATTCATCCGTTCCATCGAGGCGACTGTTTCCTTCGGGATATATTACGGTGTTTCGAATAATCGGGAAAGATATTGGGATATAAGGAACGCAAAGCAGGATTTAAAATTCGTTCCGCATGACGATGCCGATGCTTTGGTGAAAGGCCGACAGCAATGAATGATCCGAGGGTGAGCGTGATTCTGGTGGTTAAAAACGGGGAGCGTTTTTTAAGCGAGTCCATTGAAAGCGTGCTCAATTCCGGTTATGCGAATCTTGAAATCATCGTGATTGACGGCGACTCGACGGACAGAACGCCTGTCATCGCTCGATCTTTTGACGCAGTGAGGTATTTCAGGCAAGGCAAACCGGGCTTGGCGCAGGCCTACAATGAAGGATTGCAGGCCTCCACGGGGGAATTTATCGCTTTTCAATCAGCCGATGATTTGTGGCAACCCCGCAAGCTGTCCGTCCAAGTCGCTTATTTGCAGCGTCATCCGGAGACTTTGTATGTCGTCTGCAAGTTTAAATTTTTTCTCGAAGCCGGTTGCGATATACCGCCGGGATTCAGAAAGCGGCTTTTGGACACGGAGCAGGTCGGATGGATTCCGGAAACCTTTGTCGGGCGCAAGACTTTTTTTGATCGGGTGGGTTTATTCGACGCACGGTACAAAGTTGCCGGAGATTTAGATTTGTTCGCACGCGCGAATGATTTGAAAATCCCGGTCGGAATCATTGAGGATGTGCTTTTACTGAAACGCGTGCATCGAACCAATACCTCGTTAACCGCGCGGGAGAACGAGACCGATTTGCTGCATGCGGTTAAAAGATCCATTGACCGCAAACGCGGACGCAGCGAAGAGGAAAGAAGCCGCGTATGAAGAGCAATAATCCCGCGGTGAGTGTTGTTATCCCGGTTTATAACGGTGCAAAATACATCACCGACGCCGTAAAAAGCGTGCTCGATCAAAACGTGGAGGGTGTGGAATTGATCGTGATTGATGATGGGTCCACTGACGGCAGTGCCGGCATTATAAAAAAAATTGTCGCACCGAACCTCAGGTATGTTTTTCAAAACCGGCAAGGATCCGGAGCGGCCAGGAACACCGGTGTTCAATTGGGGCGGGGAGAATATATAGCCTTTTTGGATGCCGATGACTTGTGGATGGATGGGAAATTGAAACGTCAAATCAAAACGTTTCAGGATCATCCGGGCTATGACATGGTTTTTGGTCATGTCGAATTTTTCATGAGTGAGGATATTAGACCTGATTTGAAGAGGCAAATTCAGGTTTTGGACGGGCCGTTGCCCGGCTATTTGGCAGGGACCATGATGATTCGTCGGGTCTCTTTTGAGCGTATCGGGATGTTTGAAATCGGTTGGAGGGTGGGCGAATTTGTCGATTGGCTCGCGCGATCGCGTGAAACCGGATTAAAAAGCATCATGCTGCCGGACGTGCTTCTGAAAAGAAGAGTCCATAATTCAAATTCTGATTACTCCCACAAGAAAGCGGATTATGTAAGCGTGGTCAAGGCATCCCTCGAGCGAAAAAGAAAGAAGGTTCAACCGTGAAATCCATCGTGAGCGACTCCATAGCGTTCGCGAACTCGCTGGCTGGGGATTTTGACAGGGCCGTTCAACGAGCCGGTCTGGTGGAGCGGTATTTTCAAATCGGCACACATGCGATCCGGATTCGATTCGCAGGCGACGCGCTGGTTTCATCAATGACTTCGGCGTTAGCGCATGTGATGAACAGCGTAGCGTCTTATACGGACGGAGAGTTTGACGGCCTGACGCTTTCTGTATTCGACAGTGAATCCACAGGCATTCCGTTAAGTGAATTTCCGTTCAGTTCGCAAACGTCCTCGGAAACGACGGAGCGCTGGTATGGGAATCAAGGAGGCTGCCACGTTTATTTTCAACAGGGCGTCAATGCTTTGCAAGTTCTGAATCTCCATAACAAGCAAGCCATTTATTGGGTTCCTTCGGTTGAGCAGATTCCTTATTACGTCGTGGCCGCGCCATTTCTGGCGACCTTTCACTGGTGGTTCGGAAGCAAAGGCGGTGTTTTGATTCACGGCGGTGCGGTCGGTGACCGTGAAGGAGGAGTGATGCTGACGGGGAAAGGAGGCTCCGGCAAATCCACCTCTGTTTTATCCTGTTTGGACTCTCAATTAAAATACGCCGGGGATGACTATTGCCTTTTAGCCACTCACCCCGAACCCCATGTTTACAGCCTATATAATTCAGCTAAATTAGAGCCCTCCAATCGCGACCGTTTTCCGCAACTCAACGGTTCGCTTTGGAAATCGGATCAAATCTCGGGAGAGAAAACACTTTTTTTGCTCCACCCGCGCTTCGCGGAAAAATTCATTTCGGATTTTCCTCTCAAAGCGATTCTTTTACCGCGCGTTATGGGTCAAAAGGATACGACCGTCGAACCCGTTCATTCTGCGGAAGCCGTACGCGCGTTGGCGCCGACCTCGGTGATTCAATTGCCCGGAGCGCGTCATGTATCTTTCGGACGCATGACCGAAATTGTCAAAAGAGTACCTTCCTTTCGCTTGAAATCCGGCCTCGACTTAAAGCAGATCCCGCGCACAATTGAAGCTTTATTGACACGGATTCGCAATTCACCGCAAGCCGGTTTCAAAAAAGAAGCGGTGCGCTCAACATGAAACCACCGCAAAGCCGTTGGCCGGATCCCCTGCAGGAGTTGCTGCTTCAAGCTTGCCTCGGCAGCGGCCATGTCGCGAAAATGGCATGGGAACAATGGGTCGAGCGGGTTGATATCCATCAAATCGATCCGAGCTCATATCGCTTATTGCCTTTGCTTTATCACAATTTGAAATTGATGGGCGTTGAGCATCCGCTGCGCAGCAAATTGAAGGGTATCTACCGCCATAACTGGTATCAAAATCACATGTTTTTGAATCAATTTAAGCATTTACTGCGGTCACTGCGGGAGAAAGATATACCTGTGCTGCTCTTGAAAGGATTGGCTCTGGCTCTGAAGTATTACAAGGATTTGGGACTGCGGCATATGTCCGATTTTGATGTGTTGGTTCCAAGGAACCGAGCTTCCGAGGTTCGTCGCGCGTTGCTTCAGCAGGGATGGAAATCGGAATTCGACGAACCGGAAGACCAGCTAATGCGGCGTCGGCATTCGGAAGGGTTTAAGCTGCGCGACTTAACCGGGCGAAATATCGATTTACATTGGCATGCGCTGGGCGGCCGGCTGCGAGAAAAAGACGACCGTTTATTTTGGAAGGGGTCTATGCCTCTTGATGTGGACGGTATATCGATCCGCGTTCTGAATCCGGCGGATGAGATATTGCATGTATGCGCGCATG
>JBFHCO010000157.1:0-4254 GCA_041585205.1 Candidatus Omnitrophota bacterium
GTGCCCTCGGACAGGAAAAAAACCTCGTCGGGCGATCCCACGAATGCGATTATCCACAAAGCGTGATGCGCCTTCCGGTATGCTCGGAACCGAATTTTGACATTGAAGGCTCCAGCGGCGTCATCGATGAGCGCGTCAAAAACCTGGTCAAGGCGGGTCAACCGCTTTACCGGATCAAATCGGATGTCATGCAATCATTGAAACCGGATGTGATCGTCACTCAGGATCATTGCGAAGTGTGCGCCGTCAGTTTAAAGGACGTCGAGGACGCCGTCTGCCGGTGGGGCGGACACGAACCCCGCATCGTGGCTTTAAAGCCGGATTCCTTGGCGGATGTTTGGTCCGGCATCGAAAAGGTGGCCGAGGCTGTGAACGCCGCCGATGCGGGAAAGCGGCTAATTCGTACTTATCGTCAACGCATGGAAGCGATGTCCCGTCAATCGGCTTCAGCCCCATCTCGTCCGCGCGTCGCTTGCATCGAATGGCTGAATCCCTTAATGGCAGCGGGTAACTGGGTGCCGGAATTAACGGCGTTGCTGCATGCCGATTGTGTTTTTGGACAGGCGGGCAAGCACAGTCCCTGGATGAGCTGGGAAGAGCTATGCGCACAAGATCCGGATGTTATGATCATGATGCCCTGTGGCTGGGATATGGCGAAATGCGAGCAGGAAATGAAGGTTTTAACCGAGCGCCCGGATTGGAACGCATTGAAAGCGGTGCGTGATCAGCGCGTTTATCTGACGGACGGCAATCAATACTTCAACCGTCCGGGCCCGCGGCTTGTCGAATCTATGGAGATTCTGGCGGAAATCTTGTATCCTGCTGTCTTTCGTTTCGGATTTGAGGGGAATGCCTGGAGGCGTTTTTAAATGGAACATGCGTTAATCGGTTTAATCAGCATTCTGGTTTTGGGTGTGAGCGCGCAATGGATGGCCTGGCGTATTCGGATGCCGTCCATCGTGCTTTTGATCGTATTCGGTTTTTTGATCGGCCCGGTTTTTAAGGTCCTGAATCCGGATTATTTGCTCAAAGACTTGCTCTTTCCGCTCGTATCAATTTCCGTCGCTATCATTCTGTTCGAAGGGGGATTGAGCTTAAAACTATCCGAATTAAAAAAGGTCGGGGGCGTTGTCCGTAATCTTGTCAGCATCGGAGTTTTGATCACGTGGGTGCTTGCGACGCTCGGAGCCCGGTTTATATTAAATATGGAGTTGCCGCTGGCCGTATTGCTCGGAGCCATCTTCACGGTAACGGGGCCCACCGTGATTGTGCCGTTGCTGCGTTCCATTCATCTGAACGCCAAAACGGCCTCCATTCTCAAATGGGAGGCCATGCTGAATGACCCCATTGGGGCGATACTCTCTGTTCTTGTTTTTGAGTCGATTGTGACGGGCGCTTTTCATGAATTAACGAATCAGGCCATTTTAGGCATGTTTTCGACGCTTTTTGTCGGGATCATACTGGGTATTGCAGCAGGCTGGCTTTTAGCCGTGCTGCTTGAAAGATACTGGATTCCGGATTATCTGCAAAGCGTCACGTCTCTGATGTTTGTGGTGGTGGTATTCGGATTGTCCAATTCTTTTCAGCCTGAATCCGGCCTTGTGGCCGTAACCGTGATGGGCGTTTGGTTGGCCAATCAGAAAAAGGCGGCCATCAAGCACATTATCGAATTTAAGGAAAATTTGCGCGTACTCTTGATAGCCAGCTTATTCATCATATTGGCCGCGAGGCTGGATTTGAAGTACTTGATTCATATCGGCGCTTCCAGTTTTCTGTTTCTCGGCTTCTTGATTTTGGTGGTGCGTCCCGCCGCCATTTGGGCGTCTTCATTCAGATCTGATTTATCCTGGAAGGAAAAGGCGTTTCTGGCTTGGGTGCAGCCGCGCGGTATTGTGGCGGCAGCCGTCGTGTCCGTCCTCGCTTTGCATTTGGAACAGGCAGGTTACCGCAATGCGGATCAGCTCGTGGCCATTACCTTTTTTATTATTGTCACCACGGTCGTGATTTGCGGTTTGACGGCGCCCGGGGTCGCCAAAATGCTGCAGGTCGCGAATGTCAAACCACAGGGGCTTTTGATCTTAGGCGCTCACGATTGGGCGCGCACTTTGGCGAATGCCTTAAAGGAAAACGGGTTTGAAATCATGATGGTGGACACAAACTGGTATCAGGTCCAGGCGGCGCGGCGCGCGGGGCTGAATGCGATCTTCGGAGACATACTTTCGGATGAGGTGACGGATACTTTGGATTTGCAAGGCGTGGGTCATTTTCTTGCCCTGACACCGAACGAAGAAGTGAATTCGTTGGCCGCGCTTCGATTCGCGGAAATTTTCGGCCGGGCAGAGGTCTTTCAGCTTCCGGTCTCAAGCAAGGAAAGCGAAGAGGGCAGCGCTTATCTGACGCGCTTACACGGCCGGTTTCTTTTCAGCCCCAAAGCGAATTTTGACCATATCCAGGGCATGTTTCGCCAGAAGGGCCATCTGCAGAAAATCTCTTTTACCGAGGAGTATGGGATGCGCCAGTTTCAGGATGAGTACCGTGACAAGGCGCTTCCGATTTGTCTTGTCACCGCCGAAGGCGAGCTCAAAATGATGACCGCCGAAAAACCGCCGACGCCGCAAGCGGGGCAGGCCTTGATCGCGCTGATTCTTCCGGGAGAGACAGCCGCAAAACAGGGCCAATGAAGGAGAACCTATGAGCCGGATCACCGTATACCAGAAACCCACATGCACCACATGCAAGCAAGTCTATCATGCGCTGAAAGACAGCGGCGTCGCATTTGACGCTATTGATTATTATTTGAATCCTATTCCCAAAACCAAGTTAAAAGAATTGCTGAAGAAAATGGGATTGACGGCGAAGGACCTTTTGCGCAAAAAAGAGGATATTTATAAGACGCTGAAGCTTGCCGAAAAAGATTTGCCGGAAGAGGCACTGATCGAATTGATGGTAAAACATCCGGATTTAATCCAGCGGCCTATTGTGGAAAAAGGTGCTAGGGCAATTCTGGCGCGTCCGGCGGATAAACTGAAGGAAATTCTTTAACATCCATGCCTTGAAAATTGTGTTTGACAGCGCCTTGGAGCGGCGTATGATGGATCTCGAATCGGAATCGTTGAAGATGACCGTTCGTAAGCCAATTCAATTCAGGTAAAGTTAGCAGAACCGCTTAGCGCATTGCGCCAAGCGGTTTTTTTATTGGGAGGAGTCGGTATGGGGAATCGCTTGTATGTGGGAAATCTCAATTTTCAAGCCAACGAAGAGGATGTGCGAAGTCTTTTCAGCCAACACGGAGAAGTACGGGATGTGTCTTTGATCAAGGACCCGAATACGGGCCGGTCGCGCGGCTTTGCCTTTGTCGAGATGGCAAACGATGAATCGGCGGCCAAGGCTCAGGAAGCCTTGAACGGTCAGGCTTTTCAAGAGCGCAATTTGAGCATTGATTGGGCGAAGCCGAAGGGCAGCAGTCGCAGAAATTCAAGCGGCGGGGGCCGGCGTTTTGACCGCGGCGGAGATTTTAATCAAAAGCGGTCGTTTAACCGCTATTGAAATTAGAGACCGTCTGTTTCCGGAAAGTCGACCGGGATGGGGAATGTCGCAAGGTGAATTAAGCCCGCAGCCGTATCCGTGATGGAACGGCCGATGCCGTAACAGAAGCCCTGCCACGGATGATCAAATCGAGGATTATGAGCCTGTTTCCACCAATGCATCCAGCCGAAGAGAGAATTTTTTAACCCGAAAACGAATTTACCACTCACTTTACCCGCATAGGATTCATGTTTCGTCCAAGGGGATGCTGCACCCGTCGGGGATGCGCTGAACACCATGACTAACAAGAATATAATGATAAGAGCGCTTTTTTTCATGCGCGGGATGCCCTTTCAATTTCTGCCAATTTTTCTTCAGGGATGAGAGACCGGTCTCTTTCAAATTGAACGCCCCCGTCTGGAAGCGGCACATCCAAAGGAACCGGAAAGGTGGCAAGGTGTATCAGCCCGCCCGCTGTATTCGTTACCGTTTTGACAGCGCCCACACCGAGACCTTTAAAGAATCCATGCTCTTTGGGCTGTATCCATAGGTCACACCAACCGACGGTCAAGTTGGTCAAACCAAAGCCGATTTTCCCCGCTGTTTTATTTAAATACCCCCGCTCCCGCATCCACGGGCTTTTTTGAAAGTCAGCATGAGCAAACGGAATCGCTTGCAACATCATAACTGTAACCATGAAGATTTTAATTTGCCGACTTTTCATCATAA
>JBFHCO010000158.1:0-4218 GCA_041585205.1 Candidatus Omnitrophota bacterium
AAATCAGGTGCGATAATGATGGATCGGGACGAATACTCGCTGAAGCTGTATGAAGGGGTATACCGCATTTATGACCGCTTACTGAACTCTATCAATTTACCTTGTTACCGCTGTTCACAATGTGAAAAGCGTTGCCGGCATTGGGTTTATAAGATTAAAGGACTTATCTATTGCCAGGATTGTGCCGATATACTCGCGGTTCGACTTGAAGAGCATTTCAAACAGCTTCACGCTTAACTCCTCAGCATAAGCCTTACCCGGTTCTGTCCCAACGCCAAAATTTCACTTAATTTTGGTCTATTTATGCCGAATATTGAATAAGCAAAAAGGAGGAATGAACGTGTCAATAATAATGGAGAAGCTTGCCCCCAGACCATTGAAAGGCCCGGTCATCCTGGATGGGTTTAAGTCCAAGACGAAGGAACTTGCGGCACAACTCAAGTTTGACGAGAAGCGGACAAATGAAAAAAAAGCAGCCCATGTTTTTCCCTATGCGCTGATTATTGCGGTAGCGATTGCCTTAGCGGGGACGGGTTTGCATTTTCACGAGACGCTGCGAAAAGAAACGCTGGCTCGGCAAAATCTTCAGGCGGCTTATTTTCAGCTGTTTGAAAAAATTCAAGACGTCGAAAGCGCTTCTCGGCTCAATCAGAATATATCTTTTTCCAATCGTACCGAGCTCCATCGCTTGAGTAATCGCATTAACCACGTATGGAAAGAAGGATCGCTCAACCGTGATATCATTCAAGACACCCAAAAAGAGGTTGCGATGAACGACTCACAACTTGCTCTTTTGGGAAATCAGGTTCATCAGTTGAACCGGACCGTTTTTCCTGAACGCTATAAAGAGTAAGCGTTTCCGCGCCTGTTAATTTTTAAACATTAGTCGCAAAGCATGCCCGAAGGTGGTACTATTTTAATCAATGGTTCATAAACTCCTGCGGTGGATGTCTTTGGGACTGCCTCCCGTCATTTGGATGGGCATCACCGCGTTTGCCCTTACCGCGCTTTTTCGTTTCGTTAATTTAGAACCTCAAGTTGAACCCAATTTCTTTTTTTCCGAAACGGATCCCGCGTTTCAAGCTGACCTGCGTATTCAAAAAATGTTCCCTGAGCCGGATCAAGTGATCGTCAGCATCGACGGACCGGTAAAGTCACAGGCATACATTGACCGTTTGAGTGATTTGACCCTGAATTTGCTGGCACTGCACCCTATTTTCTCCGCCCAGTCGCTTGTGATGGGACCGGTCAGTCCCGAAAAGGCCTGGACCAGTCCGCTTTGGAGGAGGGTTTTATTGAGTCAGGACGGCGAATCTTCGCTGATCATTTTGTTTACAAATCCCATTGAGAATAAAGAAGTATTCTGGCAGCTGGAAGAGATCGCTCATTATTATGAAACCCCTGATTTTGATGTGATGATTTCAGGGGCCGCGTATGTCATCGAACTGATCCGCAGGCATCTTGTCAAAGATTTAAAAACTTTTACGCTCTCTGCCCTCATTATTTTTACGCTGGTCGTGTCTTTGGTTTTCCGTTCGCTTCGTATATTGGCGGGAACCGTGGTTACCTGTGTTGCCACCAGCGTCAGCACACTTTTTTGTACGCATTGGTTCAATATTCCCGTCGGCCCCTTAACGGCCAATTTATCGACGATTGTCATTGTCCTGACGCTTTCGCATATTGCTTACATGACTTTTAACTGGAAACACCTGTTATTGACGCCCGATATAACGGGCGCCAAAAAGGAACGCCCTTCGGGGAATGTGGCATTGCAGGCCCTTAAAATGACAATCAGACCTTCTTTCTGGAGCATGTTCACCACCTTTTTGGGATTTTTGAGTTTGTCTTTCGTTGAGGCGGCGCCCTTGCGCATGCTGGGCATTTCCGGATGCATGGGAACCTTTATCGCATTTGTCATAACCTATCTTGTTTATCCCTGGTTTTTAAGGTGGAAAACGCCTGTTTTAAAGCCGATTCGAAAGGCCAATCGATTTGAAAGCCGGATTGACCGATTTCTCGAAAAAGGGCATCCCGGAATAACCACTTTTATCTTCGTGGGTGTGGTGGTCTCCGCGATCGGGCTTTGGAAAATTGACAATGACCCGAGCCTGCTTTCTTATTTCAAATCCGGGACATCGTTGCGCGAAGGTCTTGACTATGTCGATGCAAAATTCGGTAGCAGCCCGCTAAAAATCGTATTAATGGATCGCGAAGGCCGTAAGTTCAATGAAAAGTCAACCAATGAGAACTTTTGGAAATTGCAACAGGCCCTTGAAAATGATCCCGCCGTCGGGAATATTATTTCTCTGCCTATGATTCTGTCGGAGGCCAAATCACGCGTTCCCTTTGCTTTTTTATTCAAACTGGAAACGTTTCTCAAGTATCTCGACCGGCCTGAATATGGAAAGATCGCGAGTCAGTTTGTCACTCGAGACCGCATGCGCAGCTTGCTTGCAATCCGAATGAGAACGCTTTTCCGGGATGATCCGCGACAAGTTGTGATCGATAGGATTCAGAGCATTATTTTAGACCATGGATTTAGGGTTGAAATGATGGGTGGAATTTATCTTTTACAAGGAAAACTTGCTGGCTTGGTGGTTTCCAGTTTGATCACAGGCCTCGGATTGTTGTTTATTTTATTCATCCCTATCGGAATTCTTTTATCCCGGTCGATTTATGTGACATTTATGATGTTGGTCAGCTTGGCCACCATCCCTGTGTGGATTTTGGGATTGGTCGGCCACTTCCGTGTTCCCTTGGATATTATTTCCTCACCCGCAACGAATCTTGCCATTGCGATGGGAGTGGACGCGGTGATTCACTTGTTGAATATGGTTCGTCATTGTCATGCGGAGGAATTCACGGGTTGGGAAGCGTGGGCAGAGGCGCGCACTCGCTTGTGGAAACCCATTTTAAGTTCGGCCTCCATCGTCTGCGCCGGATTCGCAATTTTTGGTCTTTCTGAATTTCCTCCCACTCAGAGATTCGGACTCGAAGTGGTCGGAGGTACACTCATGGCGGCGTTAGCCGCGATATTTGTTTTGCCAACGCTTGCATCCACGGGGTTTCATATCCGGCTCAGTCACCGTGAGTCATCCGGCGAGCATCGGCGGATTTCTCAGGATCATATTCGCAATTGAGATTGCGCCCCGAGTAATTCAAACCTCAAGTTCATCAAAGAATCCTCTAGTTTGTGAAATGTTTAAAAACGTCCACAATCATTTCATAGGGCGCGAGCTTTTAATAACAATCTATAGCATTGACTCAAATCTCCTTACTACGCAGTAAATCTACTTTTCTTTGGATTATCTACCGACCTTATCTTGACTTCCCGGGATTGATTGGGAATACTTGTCATCCTCTCTAAATAACTTACTTTACTGGCAATAATCAAAATTTGTAGAATGAAGGAAAAGAATAGAAGATCCATTTAAAAGCATGCGATTGAAATCGAATTCAACCAAACCCTGGCAGGGTTTGAATTTGGCGTGGCGCGGAACAGCGTTTTTAACCGCGTTTGTGTTTCAGATGACGCAAGCAGTGTGGGCGATCCCGCAGGATTTTGTTTCGAAGCGTATCCCACGAGCCGCGGAGCGCATTTTACCCCATAAAGTAGTCTTGCCTGAGAACCTCGGCAGAATCGACCGGACTCATCCGGGTGACTCAACGAAGCCCGTCTTAATCATCATTCAGGATGCACACTCCATTCCAACCGCCCAGGAAAGCATACTGAAAATTTTACTATACTTGGAAAAAAATTACGGAATACGCCTTTTCGGTTTAGAGGGAGCCGCCGGAGAATTAGACGCACTTTTTTTAAAGAGTTACCCCGATAAACGGCAGCTTAAGAAGGTGGTTCATGCCTATGTGATGCAAGGCGAAGTCACGGGCGGTTCAGCGGCAGCGATTTTCAGCCAATCAAATTCAGAATTTATGGGTTTGGAAGATTGGAGTTTATATCATTCAGGACTAATGCAGTATTTGGCCGCCGAAGAGCTGCATACTAAGATCAACGGAAATCTGAATCGACGCCGTAAGGCATTGGATATCAAACAGCGGGAAAGTTATTCCAAAACCCTCTACGAAACAGAGCTTCTCATTCGGTCTTTTAATGAAAAAAAGACTTCGATTTTGGAGTTGCTAAATCATTTGTCGGCAATTCAAGCGCCGGTACCCGGGAGCGCGTTAGAATCGATCTGGGCGGAAATGAGAGCCGGA
>JBFHCO010000159.1:0-4183 GCA_041585205.1 Candidatus Omnitrophota bacterium
CTGGGGTCTGAATTTCCTGGCGAATATGAGATAGCTCATAAAACTTTTGAGTTGTATTTAATGTATTTTAGCAAAATTTGCTGGATTATTCACGACATTAGGCGCTATTTATCCAGAATAAGTACGGAGAGGGAGGGACTCGAACCCTCAAGAGGTTACCCTCGCCGGTTTTCGAGACCGGTGCCTTGCCAATTCGGCACACCTCTCCATAAATGATTGTTCAAACGGCTTAGTTCAGGGGTTGCTATCAGACACGATGGGCATTGTATGATTAAGGCGGAATAGGGTCAAGAACCGTCCTTATAAAGAGAAAGGCTGATTCCCTTAAGAGAACAACAAAGGAATCAGCCTCAAACTCGACAGATGAGGATATGTTACGAGCAGCCCATGCTGTTTCCGCAGTTCAAACACTTGTAGCAGGAACCGCTGCGTACGGTCATATGACCGCAACCGTTACAAAAAGGAGCATCCCCCATCATATGTGCAAGGTGCTCATCTAAAGCATCGGCTTGTCCCATAACCGGATCTTTTTTCCCCGCAACGCGGTTTTGCACAGCGGGCGCGGTCGAAGCTTTGGGGCCATGGCCGTTGGCACCCGTCTTGCCGTTTCCATTCTTTTTGACTTCTTTAACGGGGGGAACTTCCGAAAGGGCTTCTTCGAGCTTAAGAACCTTTTCGACCAGTTGGCGTTTGTTGATCTCAAGGTCGCCTTTTTCAGGCTGCACCTGCACAAAATCGGTGCGTCCCAAATATTCCATTCCCAACACACGGAACAGAAAATCCACGATGGAAGTTGAAAATTTGATATTCGGATGATCAACGCTGCCTTGCGGCTCAAAACGCGTGAACGTGAACACGTTCACAAATTCTTCGAGCGGTACACCGTATTGGAGGCCGAGCGAAACTGCAATGGCAAAGCAATTCATGATGGAGCGGAATGCGGCGCCTTCTTTGTGAATATCCACGAAGATTTCACCCAAGGCGCCGTCTTCATATTCTCCCGTTCTTAAATACACTTTTTGGCCGCCGATGCGGGCTTCTTGCGTGATGCCGAGCCGTTTTTTGGGTAACCGGCGGCGGCGTAAAACAGGAACGGCGGCTGACTGCGTTTTTCCCTCTTTTAGATCTTTGTCATCCGACGAAGATTTATTGTCGGATTTGGAGTTTAAGGGCTGGGAGTGTTTCGATCCGTCCCGGTACAAAGCAACCGCTTTGAGACCCATTTTCCAGGATTCGACGTAAATATGCTCGATTTCTTCGACCGTGATTTCATTCGGCAGATTGACGGTTTTGGAAATAGCGCCCGAAATGAAAGGCTGCGCGGCCGCCATCATGCGGATATGGGACATCGGCTCGAGATATCTTTTACCGTGATGACCGCATTTATTGGCGCAATCGAAAATCGGAAGGTGTTCCGATTTTAAATGCGGGGCCCCTTCAATGGTCATCATGCCGCAAATAACATTGTTCGCTTCCTCGATTTCGGCTTTGGAAAATCCAAGAGCTTCCAGCAGATTAAAGTTGGGTTTTGTGTATTGTTCCGGTTTATACCCGAGTCGTTTGAGGGTTTCTTCTCCCAGCACCCATGATGTAAAGGCGAAGGAAATTTCAAAGCTGGAAGGCAGGGTCGATTCGATTTTGTTGAGATCTTCATCGCTTAACCCTTTCTCGCGCAGGGTTTCACGGTTGATCCAAGGCGTGCCCTCAAGCCGCGAGGATCCTTTCACATATTCGACGATGTCCTGAATTTCATCATCCGCGTAGCCCAAATTCCTCAATGCGGCAGGAACGGATTGGTTAATGATCTTGAAATAGCCGCCGCCGGCCAGTTTTTTAAATTTCACCAGCGCAAAGTCCGGTTCAATACCGGTTGTATCGCAATCCATCAAGAGACCGATCGTCCCGGTCGGGGCAATGACAGACGCCTGTGCGTTGCGATAACCGAATTTTTTTCCGATTTGAAATGCTTCGTCCCAATCCTCCCGGGCAGCTTCGAGCAAATCTTCTGGGCAGTGTTTTTCAGAGATCTGATAAGCCGCATCCCGGTGCATTCCGATAACCTTAAGCATCGGTTGTTTGTTTTTGGGGTAGCCGGGGAACGGCCCCTTCGACGCCGCGATTTCTGAGGACGTTTTATAGGCATGGCCGGTCAAAATGGCCGTCAAGGCACTGCCTATCGCGCGCGCTTCGTCGCTGTCATACGGAATACCTTTGACCATTAAGAGCGTGCCTAAATTGGCGTAGCCCAATCCGAGCGGCCGGTAATCATGACTGTTCTGGGCGATCACCTTTGTCGGGTAAGATGAAAAATCCACCAGGATTTCCATCGCCGTGATAAAAATGCGAACCGTATGACGGTAACCTTCGATGTCAAAGCTGCCGTCCGGACGCAAAAATTTCATGACATTGATGGAAGCTAAATTGCAGGCCGAATTATCCAAAAACATATATTCGGAACAGGGGTTGGATGCGTTGATGCGGCCGGTATTCGCCGAGGTGTGCCAATTATTAATGGTTGTATCGAACTGAATGCCCGGATCGGCGCAACCCCATGCCGCCTCGGCAATCTGACGCATTAAATCACGCGCGGAATAGGTGTCACCAATTTGACCCGTGGTCCGGAAACGGGTTTGCCATTGACCATCCTCCAAATAAGCCTTCATAAAGTCATCGGAGACACGGACGGAATTATTCGAATTTTGACCGGATACGGTTCTATAGGCTTCTCCATTGAAGTCGGACGGATATCCAGCGTCGATTAAGGCCTTGGCCTTTTTTTCCTCGCGCACCGTCCAATTGATGTAATCAACGCTTTCGGGATGGTCCATGTCCAAGCAAACCATTTTGGCTGCCCGGCGCGTGGTCCCGCCGGATTTGGTGGCGCCAGCGCCCCGGTCCAATACTTCAAGGAAAGACATCAATCCCGAAGACGTGCCGCCCCCCGAAAGCTTTTCCTGACGTCCGCGTAATTTTGAAAAATTTGTACCCGTGCCGGATCCGTATTTAAAAAGCCGTCCTTCGGCTTTTACCAAATCGAAGATCGACATTAAATCATCTTCCACTGACTGAATGAAACAAGCGGAGCATTGAGGGTGGGCATAAGCGTTGGTTGATTCTTTCACGGTATTTTCAATCGGGTCCCAATACCAATTTCCGCCGCTGCCAACGATTCCATATTCATGATAGAGACCGCAATTAAACCAAACCGGGGAGTTAAACGCGCATTTTTGCGTGATGAGCATATGAAGCAGTTCGTCTTCAAAAACTTGCGCATCTTCGGGTGCCGCGAAATAACCGCCCAACTCTTCGCCCGCAGTTCGAATGGAATGCGCGATCCGGTACACAACCTGCCTTGCGCTGATTTCATGCCCGGTTTCCGGAACGCCCGCCTTTCTGAAGTATTTGGATACTATAATATCCGTAGCTAATTGGCTCCATTCTTCCGGAACTTCGACATGGTCCATTCGGAATACGGCGGACCCATCGGGGTTATTGATCACGGAAGTGCGTTTGGCGTAACGGATCTCGCTTAGCGGGTCCTTGCCCTCGTGCGTAAAGCGTCTCTCTATCGATAAACCTTTGCCGGTGGCGATTTCCTCCGCCTCCTTCACCGCCGCTTTCGATCCGCTTTTTTTCGCCAATTTCACGCTCATAAAAGATCTCCTTGTGATTTAAAACTTTTTAAACTCTATTAATGAGACTTTTAAAAACTCTACCACAGATTGCGTCATTAGGCAGTTCACCCACTATATCTAGTGTCTCTAGAGAATAGTTCGACATTTGAGATAATTGCTTGAGTCATTTTTTTTCGATGATTGTTTTGCGGATTCCGGTTGTCGTATTCACGATGCTGTTTTTATTCAGCATCATCAGCCTCCCACGACTGCCATCCTTTTGAAACTTAATTCTAAAACAAGGATTTGTTCAGGTGCCGCGCTGGAGGGAAGGTGCTACTCCCTCGGAAGTTCTATTTCTCTGACTTTGAAGCGGAGTTGACTGCTTGCTCTTGAACTTCCCTGCTTTTTGAACGTTTGCTCTGCTTTCTTTTGGATAAAAGATAAAGCAACGCTGCCAGAGAAAAAAATAGTTTCAATCCTGAGATTGAAACTATCCTCCTACTACTCCCCACCGATTTTTGCTTTGAATCAGAACACGAGAATGATTCCTAAACTTTAATTCCTTC
>JBFHCO010000160.1:0-4147 GCA_041585205.1 Candidatus Omnitrophota bacterium
CAATTTAACCTTGAATGCGTGTGAAGCCATGAAAGAAAAAGGCGGAGAGCTCATCTTTTCAGCTTCTCAGGAGAAAAAAGCGGTCAAAATTACCGCTCAAGATACGGGGTGCGGAATTCCGGCAGAAAATTTAGCCAAGGTCTTTGAGCCTTTCTTCACCACCAAAGATAAAAAAGGCATGGGCCTCGGGCTGTATATCACAAAACAGCTTGTGGAACGCAATGGCGGAAAGATCTCGGTCAAATCCAAACCGGGCCAGGGAACCGCATTCACTTTGGAATTTAAAACTTAAAGCAGATTCGATACGGTACGTACGGGACGCACTTAGCACCTTTTTATTACGATGAAGTGCGGATGATCTCGAAATATCGGTCGTCGACGAGAATGTCTTTATGCCAAACACGCAGGCGCCAGCGGCCGATTAAGGACTCATCGAGAGGCTGCCGGAGTTCGAGGGGAGTTTTCATGAAGCCTTCAAAAAAAATGTTGGCTTTAAATTTATTTCGCAGGAACAGTTCCCCGTCGGGGGAATACCATTCGATCCAAAAAGTCCGCGGGATTTGATTGGCCGCCATCCCGCCCATATCGAAAACGCCGTACCAAAAAATCTTATCGATGGATTGCGGAAATACGACGGCTGAATGCTGAGCTTTGGCACCGATGCTTGCACCCGCCATACTTACCTTTTGCGCAAGGCCATATTCGGCAAGCCCCACCGCGCCGGGATTGAGGGGGCTCCCCTCCACTTCACCCAGCGGGGCATTGGAATCCAGCTTAAATTCCTCCAATGCCTGCCCGTCGAGTGCCGTCATGGGCGGCGGATAGTAAGCATTATCGGAAACGCAGCCGGCTGAAAAAATGAAAGAAACGATTAAAAACGGAAGGAAATGATTTTTCATGTCCGCACAATTTCAAACTTTCTTTCATCCAGCAGCTGGCCGTTTTCAAAAACCCGCATGAACCATTGGCCCACCAGATAATCACCGAGTTCCTTATCCCAATGAAGCGTTGTCCGTGCCAAATCGGAACGCACCTTCGATTCCACGAAATCCTGCTGGCTGAAGAGCCGCCCGTTCGGGGAATACCAGTAAGCCCGGTATTTCCGCTCTTTCCCGAAAGCGGATTTGAAGACATTTTTACTTAAAGGATCATACGCAACATACCAGTCGAGTTGTCCCGTTTCAAACGGGAACATTTGCTGCTCGCCGCTCACCCGGGTTCCCACCCAATAATTACTCACTTTTTTGGCGAGCCCCATTTCTTTGACACCGAATTCGGCATAGCGGAGTTCCAGCGAGGCTTCTTTGGCCTCCAAGAGCGCCTGTTCCAACTCGACCTGGGCTTCGGCGCGGGCTTGGCGCTCCTCATCCGTCAAGTTTTCCTGTTCTTGGACCACCTCTTTGAGCTGTTCGATTTGAGCCCGCAAAGCCATGATTTCTTTTTCTTCATCCGTGGGCTCACCACCGGCCGATGAGGCCTGAAAGGGCTTCCCTTCCTCATCGGATCCGACAAGACCCATCGGAGGGGTGACAGCCGCACCGATCGTTTTAACCGGAACGGTTAAAATTTGGGCCGGAATAGAAACTGTTTTATTCAAAACACCCGAGCCCATCGGGCCCGGACCGGATGCGCCGGGACGGTTGAATAAATTCGGAACAATCCCCTGTTCGGCCAATGCCGCCAGGGTCTTTTCGGCGCGAATCAGCCGTTCAGGCGATGACGGATGCGATGAAAAAAGCCCGACGGTCATGGTTTTGGGGGCTTCAATGGCAAAGCGTTCCCAAATCGCAGCGCCGGTTTTTAAATCAAAGCCGGACATATAAACATTTTGAAATCCGAAATAATCCGCTTCGCGTTCATAGTCGCGTGAGAAGGTGCCGGCTATGCCTTTGGCCACGCCCTCGCCCACCATGCCGCCCACGCCGGATCCGCCCATAGAATCGATCGCAACCCCCGTCGCGATTCCCACCGTGGCCGCAAGAATCGTGGTGGTCATTTTCTTGCCGTAATGCCCTTTGATCAAATGCGCAAGTTCATGGGCGATCACCACCGCGAGCTCATCGTCGGATTCGACAAAACGGATCATGCCGTAATTGACCATCAGCACGCCCGGACGAACGGAGGCGTTCAAAGTTTGATCTTCATTGACTTCATACCGGAGATTTCGAAGCTTCGCCTGATCCTCGGCATTCATATTTTCGATGAGGCGTTTGGCGATCGCGCGGACGCGTTCGGTTTGTTTGGCCTTGAAGGCCTGTGCTTTAATTGAAATTTCGCGTTCGCGTTCCTGGATTTCGCGGTCGGAAACTTGCGGGCCTGTGGTGGATGCGCAGGAGGTTTGAAGCAAAACCGCGGTCAGTAGGAACGCTGCCAGAAGCCGATCCGAATTAAACATGAAGGTTATTCTACGCCTCCCTGAGATTTTAAATCAAAGCAAATTATTCCCGGTATTAAATAGAAAGCGCCCGGCTCCTTCTCTATCTATTGATTATTTTAAGCGCTTTGCAATCGATGCCTCCGTATAAATTCCTCGCTTACGCGCAATACGGACAAGCCGCTTTTGGATGGATCGAAATTCCTTAAGAATCAGGGCTTTTCTTGGTTTTCTTGCCATCAATCTTCACTCACTGTCCCCGATGTGGTGACTGTCACCTAACTATTTTGCCTTAGTAAAGCGTCAATGAGTGTCCCCGCTTAGGGTGCCTGGCACCTTCTCTTACCAAGGAAGTATGTCTGATTCGATTAAAACTTGCGTGGGTCTTCCCTTTGTACCCTCTGACTGATCAAGTTCAAAAGCCCGGCGTACTTTTAGATATTCTTGCCTTTTTTTCTCGGTTAAACGAGGATATGTTAAGGCTTCATCTATTAAAGCAATGCCGTTTTTATAATCCCCAAGATAATCATACAAACGAATGAGGCTTGTTTCTGCAACTAGGCCAACTTTATGAGGAGGCAATAAGTTCGAATGTTTTTGCTTTATCATATCGATGTGACTGTATACAGCTGCGGTATTCCCCTCCTCCTCCGCCTTCAGTAATGACAATAATTCTGATTTTCTATCTTCATAAAAATCATTCGGCAAAGATATCTCGTGAAATTCTTCAAGAGTTTCGAGAGCTTTTTGAAGGTTTTCCTGATGCTGATATATTTTTGTTATTGACGCAAGAGCAGTTGACATTTCCCAATTATGATTAATAAACTCAGGATGAATTGCTTCTCTGTATTTTGTAATTGCTTCTTCGTATCGGCCTTGCTTCACTAATTGGCGCGCTTCGCGTTCGATTCTTACACTCTCAATAATATTTCTGGTATTTTTATCTGTTTTATCAAGGGGATGGCTGTATCCTTGACTTTTCTCAGTCGCTAAAGAATTGGAGTATTTTATTGTTAAAAGTAAAAAGATTAATAATCCTAAGCTCGACAAAAATATTTTATTTATCTTAAACATGATTTTGCCATCCATTTAGTTGCACAATATACTTTCCGGCACTATCCTGAAAAGCTGTTTGCGATAGAAAATTCTTAACAGACGCTTCGTCTTGACCATTTATCATCAATCTCGTCACATAATCCGCCACGGTTACATTCCATGCGCAAGATTCAATTTCTTCAATGGTGCTTTTTGAAGCACAAGATGTTATATCGTTGCCTTCACGACGCATATAGTCAAAGTGGCTGGCGCCTATGATTTCAACATTGATGACATCTATCCCGCCCAACGTATTAGAATGGTACCGGGTACCAAGGGGACAGGTTGACTAAGAACCAATAAGTGCCTCATCGACGATTTCTTCATAAGGCCTGCTTTGTTCTACCCTGGCCCGATACAGTTGTTTTCTTTGTTCAGGACTGTCAGATAAAGCTAAATATGCTACGGAATAAGTAATCCATTTCACACCAAACCCGCGAACATAATTCTGATAACTTGAATAGGGCCAAGCCTCAGGGCCGTCTACGAGATTCGCTCTGACCGGGTTCCTTTCGATATAGCGGCCGCATTCCAGTAAATAACCTTCCTCTTCGATGGGAAGGCTTTTAAATCTACCTTGAAAGAGATGACCGAATAACGTGTAAGTCTTTCGGTAGTAGTGGTGATACCCTCTTTGAATGCCATGCATAAAGGAGCTCAAGTCTTTAAATGCTCCCA
>JBFHCO010000161.1:0-4101 GCA_041585205.1 Candidatus Omnitrophota bacterium
GATTCCAGCTTTTGAGTGAACTGTTTCGCTTTATCGGTTATTTCAGTCCAACTGTGAGCGCGGATAAGAGATTTGTCGAAAAGACCGTTGCCCAGGGAAACCGCAACGCAATGTTTGAGGTATTCAAAAGCGGTTTCGAACGTCACACCTCCGTCCGCCATCAATTTGAGTGACGGAAACGGACCTTTGATAAAACGCAAATATTCCGGGCCACCGAGCAAGGCGGCCGGGTAAATCTTGATCAAATCGGCTCCCCATTCAGCGGCCGTCACAGCCTCCGTCGGGGTTGACGCGCCCTGAATAACGAAGACGTCATTATGCTTGGCCACATTGATGACCTCGTGATCGGCGTGATGGCTTGAAATAAATTTAGCGCCGCTGTTGATGGCACGCTGAGCGGTTTCGCCGTTGGTCACGGTGCCGGCACCGATCAGCAAATTTTCTTTTTTGGAGTAAGCTTCGATCAGGCGGGTCGCCTGCGCGGTGTGCATGGAAATTTCGAGAATGCGGATGCCGCCGGCAAGGGCAGCTTTAATCAGCGACTCGGCATCGTCGCTTTGACTCGTCCGAACAACCCCGACAAATTTATGATCTTCAAACCACTTAAAGTTTTGATCCATGAAGGTAGGTTAGGCCCGCTTTCTTGATATGAAGAAATTATGGCGCAACTATACTGCCGTGTCAATCGCAAACCCCGCAAAAATCACTTTTTTTTGGCCGGATAATCTTTTAACACGCTCTCGCGTATCCCTTTTTTATTTTCAATCCGCCGGATTTCATCGCGGTATCGGGCGGCTTTATCAAATTCGAGGGCGCGCGCCGAGCTTTCCATCCGCATTTTAAGAAAGGAAAGATAGTTTTTGGTCTCATGCTCCGCGCGGGATTCCCCCACCACCTTGGAGACCAAGGTTTCGGCCGCGCGGAACCGCTCGATTCCGTCGCGAATCTCTTTTTGAATGGAACGCGGCGTGATGCCGTGCTTCCGGTTGAATGCGTCCTGCAGCTCGCGGCGCCGCAGGGTTTCCTGCATGGCTTTGCGCATCGAATCGGTGATTTTATCGCCATACATAATCACCTTGCCGTTTTGATGCCGCGCGGCGCGGCCCGCAATTTGAATCAAGGACACGTCGCTTCTTAAAAAACCTTCTTTGTCGGCATCCAGCACAATCACCAGTGAGACCTCCGGCAGATCCAGCCCTTCGCGCAACAAATTCACGCCGATCACGCAGTCATGCTTGCGCAGCCTCAAGTCCCGCAGAATTTCGACCCGCTCAAAGGCATCGAACTCGGAATGGATATAATTCACTTTCAAACCGACTTCGCGCAGGTACCGGCTCAGGTCTTCCGCCATCTTCTTGGTGAGCGTTGTGATCAGCGTGCGTTCTTTTTTCTTCGCGCGCGCTTTGATCTCCGCGATCAAATCATCAATCTGACCTTCGGTCTTGCGGACTTCGATCAGGGGATCCATCAAGCCGGTGGGCCGGATGACCTGTTCGACCCATTGATCGGCATGCTGCATCTCATAGGGACCGGGCGTGGCCGAAACATAAAGCGTTTGACCGATTTTTTTTTCGAATTCTTCAAACCGAAGCGGCCGGTTATCAAGGGCCGAAGGCAGCCGGAAGCCGTGTTCCACCAAAATTTTTTTTCTGGATTGATCTCCGTGATACATGCCGCGGAATTGCGGAATGCTTTGATGTGACTCGTCAACGATGGTGAGAAAACCCGCTGGAAAGTAATCCAGCAACGTATACGGCGTCGAACCCGGTTCGCGTCCGGCGAGATGCCGTGAGTAGTTTTCAATTCCCGAACAATAGCCGACTTCGCGCAGCATTTCGAGGTCGTAGCGCGTGCGCGACTCTAGCCGCTTGGCTTCAAGATCCTTCCCTTCGGCGTTGAGCTGTTTCACTCTTTCGGCCAATTCTCTCTGAATGCCTTCCATCGCCTGTTGCAGCCGCTCGGAGGGCGTCACAAAGTGCTTGGCCGGATAAATGGCAAGCCGGTCCAGTTCTTTCAAGGGCTTCAGATGAACACGGTCCAGCTGCGTGAGCCCGAGAACGGACGATTCGGCAAATTCGATGCGGTAAGGATTCTCGCCGTAGGCGGGATATAAATCGATCCGGTCGCCGCGGACGCGAAAGGTGCCGCGTTTTAATTCCGTGTCCACGCGTTCATACTGGAGTCCGACGACACCGGAAATAAATTCATCGCGGTCACATGCTTTGCGTTTTTCAAGCTGAATCAGCATCCCCTGCCAATCTTCCGGCGATCCCAATCCGTAAATGCAGGAAACGCTTGAGACGATGATGCAGTCCTTGCGCGACAGGATGGAGCTCGTGGCCGCCAATCTCAGCCGGTCGAGATCATCATTGATCGAAGCGTCTTTTTCGATGTAAGTGTCCGTATGCGGAACATACGCCTCGGGCTGATAATAATCATAATACGAGACAAAATATTCCACGGCATTGTCGGGGAAAAATTCTTTGAGTTCCGAATAAAGCTGCGCAGCGAGGGTTTTATTATGAGAAATCACCAGCGTCGGTCGGCTGAGTTCGGCGATCACATGCGCCATCGTGAAGGTTTTGCCCGAACCGGTGACGCCGATCAACACCTGCTTTTTTTTAGAGCCGTGAAATCCCTCCACCAGCTTGGCGATGGCCTGCGGCTGATCTCCTTTGGGCTTCATCCCTGAAACAAGTTTAAACAGACTCATACCATTAAGTTTAACTCAAATGGAAAGATTACTTGCGGAAGCCGGGTTTATGATGACGGACGCGGACCACGGTGTGAATCCCGCCGCGGACATAAAAATCGCCTTCGATTTCCATCCAGCGGGGTTTTACGGCCTTGGTTAAGTCTTCGAGAATGCGGTTGGTAACCCCTTCATGATAGGCGCCTTCATCGCGAAAGCTCCAAAGATAGAGTTTGAGGCTTTTTAATTCCACGCATAGCTTATCAGGAATGTAGGTGATACGCACGGTGGCAAAGTCCGGCTGGCCCGTGCGCGGACAGATGCAGGTAAACTCCGGACATTCGAAACGAATCTCATAATCACGTTTCGGATTCGGATTTTTAAATACCTCCAGATGCTTGCTCGGGCGCGTCGGCATGGGCGGCATTATATATCAGGGCTGCGGGGTCTGTATAGATCCTCGCGTGACACTAAGGTCACCAAAAGTCCTTACCTTTCCGCAAGCGTTGAATATCTACTAATAGTAGATACGGGCGCTTCCTCATGTCCGCCCCTCCTTCCGAAATCGACAACCGGCGGTTAAGCTTGAAGGACGAATCAACGCGAAAGGAGACATCCATGAGTCATGAAAACGAAATTTCAGTTACGAAAATTCATGAAGGCTCCAGTCAAAAAACCGCGTTCGCTGTTTTCCTACTGGGAGTACGTCGTGAATGATTTTCTGGAAATGTCCTGTTTTCTGAAAGAAACCGAACGCTCCCCTCTGATACGCGAGTTGCGTTCCGGCGGACCCTTCCAGGAAGCCGTTGACGTGCACCCCACCTTTTCAATCGACGGAAAACTGGTCAGTGTGGTGAAGCATACGCCGGTGCATGAAATTTGGCTTTACAACGCCGACGACGGCAAGGTGCGCAAGTTCGAAGTGAAAGAGTGATCGAAAGTACCGTGTACCGAGTACCGTGTACCGTGAAGGCATAGTGTGAATTCAAAACGTGAACGCTGTCGGAAATTCGAAGACTTGATTGCGTGGCAGATGGCTAGAAAACTTACTCTGGCCATTTACCGGACAACACGGCTTCCCTCGTTTTCAAGGGATGTAGGCTTAACGAGCCAAATGCGAAGAGCATCGGTTTCAGTTATGTCCAATATTGCAGAAGGGTTTGAGCGCGGTTCGCAAAGAGAGTTTTATCGCTATTTGTACATCGCGCGATCATCTTGCGCAGAACTTCGCTCCCAACTCTATATAGCATGCGATGTAGGATATATCTCGAATGGTCAATTTGAAGAGCTTTGGAATTTGGCCGAAAACACCGCGCGTGTAATCGGCGGTTTAAAAAACTCCGTAAAGCATACCCGCGATTCAATCAAAAGTTGAATCCTCGGTACTCGGTACACAGTACACAGTACAC
>JBFHCO010000162.1:0-3945 GCA_041585205.1 Candidatus Omnitrophota bacterium
ATCGTTATTGCCGATATGGCTTTGAAATTGGCGCAGCTTTTCGATGAAATAGATTTTCTCGCGGCGAGCGGTTTCTTTATCCTTCTCGGTCTTGGCAGCCTCCAACCTCGTTTCGGCATTCAAAATCAGCATGCGGTACAACCCTTCCGCTCCGCCTTCCAGCGCTTCCATTAAGGAAGAATGCGTCGCCTTTTGGCCGTCGGGGTCATTGCGCTTATCCATCCACTGCTGCCAGAAGGCCTGCACCCTTTTCCCTTCGCCGGCGCTTTCGATGACGCCTTTGATTTCCTTACCAACGGTGATGACAAATCCGTCTTGAACTTGAAATGCTTGAAGCGGAACGGGCGCAATCGCATCTGTTCCCGTTTCGCGTCCCTTGAAGTAAACCTCCATGAACTGCATCGCATGCGCCATATCGCGGCGATTCGGATGATTGCCCAAATAATTCAATTGCCTGAGGCGCGGCTCTTCGGTTTTGGTCTTAACGTCCCCGGTCTGCCACATACTCCGTCCGGTTGCGGTATTGATGAGCCAATGCCCCACGACTCGGCCGTTTTCGTAATGGCGCACCACCGCGATTAATTCACCCGTGGCCATGCCCACGAATTGATCGTTCTGATCTTTGAGAAAGTCCTGAACAACCCCGGCCTGCCGGCGAATGGTTACACCTTGCTCGTTGACGGCGGTCAATTCCCCGTGCCGGAATTGATAATGCGCATATTGACCGTCCCCGGAAGCGATACCGCGCGGCCGGCCGAAAAGCTGGTCCACGCCTTCAATATCATTCTTCTCACCCACGATCAAAGCGGGTACGGCTTCCTCACCCCACAGCATGCTGAAACCGACGGTACGCTGCGTGTACATGGCAGCACGCCCGGTCGCGAGCAGCCTCTCTCTTTCGGGAAGATTTTCATAGCCTTTTAAAAATCGTTTTTGCTTGAATTCGCGGTATTCGACCGTCTCGGAACCGTCCTTATTCGTGGGAAGAATGCGCAATCCCTTCTCGTATTTGCCGTCTTTGAGAACATATTCCTGAAAAGCACCTTCCTCATCGACATAAAGGACTTCGAAGCCGGCGGCCAAAGCCTGCGCTTTAAATTCTTCAATCGCGGTTTTAGCATGCGCCTCCGTCACAGCGTTGAAAACGAGCAGGTCTTGGCCTTTTTTAGCCCTGCCGAACGCCGATCCGATTCCTTCCGAAATGGTTTCAGCCGTCACCAACTGATGATCGCGGAAACGCGCTTCGGAATTGGCCAAACGGTAGCGGCGCGCGGCCTCGACCTTGCGGGTTGCGACATTGAAAATGCTCTTAAAGGCACGTGCGTAGCGCTGCACCGTGGCGGAAGTAAAGATGGTGTTACCACCCAGGCGGTGAATCATATCGATCAGAATGCTGAGCTGTGTTTGCAGCCCCACGCCCGAAACTTCGACATTGCGTTCCGGATTGGCTTCCACGCCCATCATGGGTTTAAAGATGAGTTCCAGCGCCACCGAATAGGAAGCCGAATGGAAGGTCATTTGCGGCTCGGCTTCGTTGCCCGAATAGGGCGAAACCTTGTAAATCACTTTTTTCGTGCCGTCCGCTTCGGTTTTTTCATAATGCACAACGCCCACACCGCCGTCGACTTCCAAACTTTGTGAAAGCGCCATGGCCCATTGATTCAGCCCGTCACGAATGTCTTCATACTTAACGCCTTTCGGCCCCGTATGCTTGGCTTCATTCAGCACCTGCCAAGCGGATACACCCGGCTTATCACTTTTAAGATTAAGTTTTTCAGCGACAAAATCGAGAAATTCATCTTTAAACCGCGCCGTCTGACTGTCCTGAGGCCCTTTCATTTCAATCAAATCACGCATGGCCAAGTTGATAAGACGGCCGTATTCGCCCGCTGTTTTCATCTGCTTCTCAAGGTTTTGCAGATTATCCTCAACCTCTTTGATTTCACGGTTCAACGCGTCTATGCGGCTCAATATCTCCGGCCGCTTTTGCGACACATATTGAGGACGCCGCTGTTCCATACGGTCGAGACGCTCAGTCACCTTCCGGTAACCATCCAACTGTTCCTTGAGGCGTCCGAGTTTCTGCTTTAAATCATGATGCTGCATGACTTGGTTCACCTTGCCGTCTTTCAGCATGTTCTCGCGGTATTTCTCCCAAGCTTCCTTGACACCGGGCCTTGTGCCCGACAGGTATTCAATCAAATAATCCCGAATGGCTTCGCCGACCTCCCTTTCCGTTTTGGTGGCGCCGCGCGTGCTGCCGCCTTCGCGGAAGTGTTTGTTAAATAGCAGCTGCGATTCATCAAAAAATGAAAGCGAACGTCCGAATACTTCACCCAGCGCTTGCCGCACTGTCGCGTTGTCAATCGTATCGAGGTTGAAAAAGCCGCTGGCATGGAATGTAATATCAATGACTTTGGCCTGCCGGATTCTCCCGAGCACTTCCTCGACTTCATGGGGCTGGCCATAACGCAATTTTTTGAGCTCGCTTTCCGAGAACTCATACCAATCCTGCCCCTCTTCAAGCACACCGTAACGTTCGAAGAGTTTACGGGCGGATGCGCCCCGGCCGTCTTTCAAGAGATTGCCGCTCGGATAGGCGCGAATAAAGTGGCGGTGGTAATCCTCCGTGACCTTGATTTGGTCTTGCGGCGCACGGCCGGCATTGATGGCGGCTTCCATGGTTTTGCGGTTGAAGAGCATATGATTCAAAGCGATGACGAGAGGGACAATGACCTGCGATTTTCCAAAACCGGTCGGCGCGAAGATATTGGCGTTTTCGGCCACTACGAATTCGAGAATCTTTTCGAACTGATTAATGCCTTCCACATCCGTTAATTTAAAGATTTTATCCCGGCCCTCTTGATCCTTGCCTTGAATTTCCAACTCATAATAGCGGATGACCTCATTGATCTTTCCGGCCAATTCAATCTCGGCCGGATGACCGTCCGTACGGGTTAAAACAAAACCGCCCTGTTCAACATTCCATTCCAATTCAGAGCCTTCCGGAACCAAATAGGCACGGTGGGCGAATTTTTCGGCAAGCCGCTCAGCCTGCGGACGCTCGACGCCCTGAACCGCTATTTTCTCAAATGCCTCCTCCCTGCCGAGAGAACGTACCTTCTTTTGCTGATACCACTTTGCGATTTGAACCAGAATCGCATTTTTATAAGCTTGCACTTCCTTCGGAGTCTGATAAGGCCGGCTGTAGGCATCATAAAAACGGCTGTTTTGTTCGGCGAGCAATCTGACCGGCAGGTCGCGCTGGCGCTCAGCTTTGCGTATCCGGTTTTCATAATCAATGCGGATGCCTTCAAGGTCGGGCGGCGCTCGCACCGGGTCATTGATTTCCTTCTGGTCGGATTCGGCTTGTTTGATTTCGGCGTTCAGACGGAAAAGCAGAAGAATAAAGGCCTGTTCCTGGGCCTGAAGCTGCAGTTTTAAATCCCCTTTGGCATCGAGGACTTTTTTGCTGAGGGCGGAGAGTTCGGCTTCGGCGCGCTTGACTGATTCTTTATGAAGGCTGAGATAACGGTTAATCGGTTCATTAGCGCGCTCAACGGCTTTCACATCTCTGGCCGGAGGCGCGCGGGCCGCTGCGACTCCGCGTTCCAAACTGATCAAATGCCCTTTCATGTCGCTGGAAATGCGGCTGAATGCGCGCGGATCCGCCTGCACGCTGGGCTGATTCGCCAGCATGTTATCCAGCATTTGCAGCGCCTGTTGATAGTATTCGCGGAACTCGGGCCAGATCTCGGAGGCGATTTGAAGCTCGCGCACGAGTTCGGCCAGTTGAGCCGGCGATAATTTCAGGCCGAAAATGGCTTGTATAAATTCATGCATCACCCACATATCCCTCAAGAAACCGTTTTGAGCCGCCGCCTGCTGTTCCGGTGACAAATTGCCGGAATGCCATCTTTGATAATACTCGTGCAGCAGCTGGCA
>JBFHCO010000163.1:0-3939 GCA_041585205.1 Candidatus Omnitrophota bacterium
GCGGATTCAAGGTCCGCATCCTCGAGAATGAGATAAGGGTCGCTTCCGCCGAGTTCCATGACGGTTTTTTTAAGCGCTTTGCCGGCCGCCGCCGCGACCGAACGCCCCGCCGGGACGCTGCCCGTCAAGGTCACGCAGCTTATTGCCGGATGCTCGATCAACCCCGCAATCCGCTTGCTGGATAATATCAGTGTACGGAACAAGTCTTTGGGCCCTTGCGCATCCTGAAAAATAGATTCAATGGCCATGGCGCAACCCGTAACATTGGAGGCGTGCTTTAAAACCACCGCGTTTCCGGCCATTAAAGCGGGCACGAGCGCGCGGAAAACCTGCCAAAAAGGAAAATTCCACGGCATCACGGCGAGCAGGATTCCGAGCGGTTCAAACGAGACGAAACTTTTTGAGGCGTCTGTTTTGACGGACTCCGGCTTCAGGAAACCGGCACCATGATCCCGGTAATACTCGCAAACCCAGGCGCACTTTTCGATTTCGGATTGGGACTGCTTCAACGGCTTGCCCATTTCCTCGGTCATTAAGCGCGCGTATGTGGCGGCGTCTTTTTTCAGCACGCGGGCCATGCGGTTGAGCAGTGCCCCGCGCGTTTTGAAGTCCGTGCGCGCCCAGACCCGCTGCGCGGCGCCGACCTTTTTCAGAATGCGCTGCAATTCAGCGTCGCTGAATTCCTCAAAGGATCTGATTTTTTCTCCCGTGGCGGGATTCACTGACTCCATACTCATCGTGGTCTCATAGCGCGCAGGTCCGGTTCTTCATGTCGACATTGAGTATTTTTTCGTTTTCGGAATAATCCATTGGTACGTCAATAAGATGCACGCCTCCTTTTTTTTGGCATGCCCGGATGCGCGGAATTAAATCATCCGCCTTGCTGATTTTACTGCCATGCGCTCCATAGCTTTGGGCGTATGCGATAAAATCGGGGTTTTTAAAAGTCAGTCCGAAATCCGGAAATCCGAGACCGCGCTGCTTCCATTGAATCATGCCATAGGCGTCATCCCGCAAAATCAAAATGACCAAATTCAGTTTGAGACGCACCGCCGTTTCGAGCTCTTGGGAATTCATCATGAAACCGCCGTCCCCCACCACCCCCAGAACCTCGCGTTTCGGATGCACGAGCTTGGCCGCAATGGCCGCGGGCAATCCGGCGCCCATGGTTCCCAAGGCATTATCAAGGAGCAGCGTGTTCTCCTCGTATACCGGATAATTGCGCGCAAACCAGATTTTATAAATACCGTTATCGAGCGCTACGATACCGTCTTCCGGCATGGCTTTGCGCACGTCGGCCACGAGCCGCTGAGGAATCATGGGAAAACGGCTGTCCCGGGAACGGCTCTTGATATCCTCATCGAGCAACCCTTTGATTTTCTTATAATAGGCAAAATCCCAGTTTTTGCTTTTTTTGAGATGCTGCATGATCTGCCAAATGCTGTTGGCGATATCGCCGATAACTTCGCATTGAGGAAAATAGACGGGATCCACCGCAGCGGCCGTGAAATCGATATGGATCACGCGCTGCCCGGTCGGTTCCATGAGAAAAGGCGGCTTTTCAATCACGTCATGTCCCGCATTGATGATGAGGTCCGCGCGGCGTATGGCGCAATGTACAAAATCGAATTCAGTGAGCGCGGCATTCCCGAGATAATAGGGATGCCGGCTGTCAATGACGCCCTGCCCCATCTGCGTGTCGAAGAAAAAGATGCCGTAACGGTCCACGAATTGGCGCAGCATGCGCGAGGTGCGCTTGCGGTTCGAAGCGGCTCCCACCAGCAGCAAAGGGCGTTTGGCCTTCTCAATCATCTCAACGGCTGCGCGGATTGATTTTTCTTCCGCAATCGGACGCCGGGAAAGACTTTTTTCAATCACGGGCACCGCGGACGTTTCGGCGGCCACATCTTCGGGTAATTCCAGGTGAACGGCTCCGGGACGTTCTTCTTCGGCGATACGGAAGGCTTCACGCACGCGAAAAGGCGCGTAATCCCCCACGACGATTTGCTTGGTGTATTTGGTGAGCGGACGCATCATGACAACGACATCCACGATTTGGAAATGCCCCTGCTTGCTTTTTTTAATCGGCTTTTGGCCGGTGATCATCAGCATGGGCATGCCTCCCAGCTGCGCGAAGGCGGCCGCGGTGACGAGGTTCGTAGCGCCCGGACCCAGCGTCGCAAGCGCGACTCCCGCGCAACCCGTTAAGCGTCCGACGGTCGCCGCCATGAATCCGGCCGCCTGCTCATGGCGGGTTAAAATGAAGCGAATGGTTTTGCTTTTGCGGATGGATTCCAGGAGATCCAGATTTTCCTCGCCCGGAATGCCGAAAATGAAGCGCACGCCCTCTCTCTCAAGACAGCGCACCATCAAATCCGACACTTTTATCCCCTTGAACGGCTTTGCCTGACTCGACTTTAAGGCTGTTTTCATACCCGGAAAAAAGTTTAAGGCCGCCCGTGTTGACCGAAACCCGCAGCAAGGGTCTCGACGGCCGGCGTCATTTTTAAATGCAAATCCCGCTGTGGGAAAGGAATTTGAATCCCCTTCTTACGAAAGGCTTCGTCAATGGCGTAGTTGATTTGACTGCGCACTACAAACTGATGACGCGGGTCATCAATCCAAAGCAGCAATGTAAAATTTAATGAAGAATCACCGAATTCAAGGAACCGAATTTCAGGAGCCGGATCTTTTAAAACTTCCGGATGCGCAGCGGCGACGTCCTGCAGCGCTTTTGTCACGGCATCAAGGTCGGAACCGTAGGCCACTCCCACGGGGCACCGCAGTCGGACGCGCGTATCTCCGTAAGACCAGTTGGTGACGCTATTTTCAATAAACTTGGAATTCGGGACAATTAAGGTCACATTGTCGAGGGTTTGAATGTGCGTGGCGCGCATACTGATTTTTTCTACCGTCCCGGCCTGGCCTTCCACGCTGATAAAGTCCCCCGCGCTGATCGGCCGTTCAAAGAGAAGAATGAGACCTGAAATGAAATTGCTTGTAACGTTCTGCAAGCCGAAACCGATACCGACGCTTAAGAATCCGAACAGGACGGCCAGCGCGCCGAGATTCAAGCCGATGCATTGCGCGGCGAGAATAACACCGAGAATGACGAACAGATAATGCAGGAGTTTCCGGAAGGCGTACGTCATTCCGGAGCTCAAATTGAATTTTTGAGTCAACCGGTCCGAGAGAATATGCTGCACGATGCCCGATAAAAATAAAGCGACGCCGAATACCAGGACCGCGCTGCCCATCCCGCCGAGCGTGACCGGGTTTTGGCCCAGATGAACAAGGGGCTTATTCATCCACTCCACAATTTGACTGAAATTCCACTCTGTCATGATTCGGACCGCTCTTTTTTTTCGCTACGCGAGGTTATAGTTTTATTTCTTCCAAGCGACGGTGATGCCGTCCCGGACCGTCAGCATGACCGCTTCCACGCGCGTGTCATTTTTAACATGTTCATTGAAATTGGCGATGGCGTGGTCGGTGGCGTCAATCGGCTCGAGCGCATGCCCGCTCCACAGTGTATTGTCCGCGACCATGATACCGCCTTGGCGCACCTTGGGCAGCATCTCATCCCAGTACCGCACGTAATGTTCCTTATCGGCATCCAAAAAAACAAGATCAAAAGGGCCTTTTATTTTCGGTATGGAATCCAGCGCGCGCCCGAGCATCAGCTTGATTTTTTTGCCGTGCGGACTTTTGGCCCAGTACTGCTTGGCCATGGCGGTGGATTCAGCGTCGTTATCAAGCGTGATCAACTCCCCGTCTTCGGGCAACGCTTCAGCCATGGCCAGCGCGCTGTAGCCGGTGAAGGTTCCGACCTCCAGAATGCGCTTCGCATGCACCATTCTCGCAAGGAGTCGCAGAAACGCGCCTTCCAGATGCCCCACTTGCATTTGCGGAATCTCGGTCTTGGCGTAGGTTTCCTCC
>JBFHCO010000164.1:0-3916 GCA_041585205.1 Candidatus Omnitrophota bacterium
AATGCATTGACCCCCCTGGATCAACACAGGATTTATTTGGCGTTCCTCGAAAATGAATCTTCTGAAAACCGGCAAAAAGCGGTTGATGAAATTCTCGGACGCTCGGAAGTTCGCATGGGCTCGGAATCCTATCAAACACTGATCGAAACCGTCGTGATTCCCTCCCTGATCAATGCTTATCAATCGGGCAATACAAAGCAAGTGATGGATCATTTGATCCGCATGCTCCCGGACATTAAGAGATTGGAAGATTTGAAAAATCAGGAAAATCTTCAGACGGAGCTTGAAAAAATCGCTCAAGAAACGGTGAGGCAGGGAATTCAATATCATCAATTTACGCTGCTGACCGATGAGGGTTCGATGCTGGATGTGTATGAATCTTACGATCTTCCCGGCACGATCATCAAAATCCCCAAAGGCCGGATCCTGGGCAATCAATATGAGGAATTTGAATTTGCCGATTTCGTCAACAGAATACTTCCCGGCTATGAGCTTGCGAAGAACAGATTGGGTGACCTGTTTGTCACGATGATCATTACCGATGTGACGTTGATGTTGGAGGGGCGGCGAGTGTCTTTGCCCCATGTGATCGTTCAGGAAAAAGTCGATGTGTTGGGTGATGTGCTCGATAATTACCGCCTCGCCATCAAAGATGAAGAGGATGTGGTCCGGATCAGGCAGCTCGAGAAGGAGAAGGAGGACGTTGAGAACCGCTTAATCGAACTTTATAAAAAAATCATCGCACGCGGCGTGTTTGACCGCGATGTCGGAAATATTGTCCGAAATTACGGATTGACGCGTTCCGGCCGCCTCGTGGCCTTTGACGCGGATCAGTACACGGGCAAAAATATCGGCAATGACATCCTGCCCTATAAGGAAGAGCGCGAGCCCTACGGCGGAACGACGACCTTAGACCGAAAACTTTATGATTTTCTGACGCTGGATAATTACCAGCTTTTATCCAATCAACCTGAATATCCGACCCAAGCCAAACGCGTACCCGATGTCTTTGAAGCCGAAATTTCCGAAGCGCAGGAGGTTTATCTCGGGCAATTTTTCAACATTTCAATATCCCGGTCTGAAATCAGATCAGAACAAGAAGGTAAGCAACAGAAGCCGTGGTTTCAATTCGGCATTAAAACCATCTCGGCCGTGACGGTGGCATCCGCGCTGCTTTTTGCCGGATACAGCCAGTATTTGAAGTATTTGGATCGCCAATTCACACATGATTTAATCATGCAGACCGCGCCTATCGAGGATTTCAATTTAAGCGAGGCGGACCGGTCGAGGCTTCAAGTCAGTGTGGCTCAAGCGTTGCTTGAATCAAGCAGCTGGCGGAATCAATCGAAAGCTGCGGCCTTTTTCGGCACGTATGGGGATCCTCGATACCTGGGTTATCTGAAAGATCAAGTTGAACGGGCGGATTCAGAAGCCAAACAAACCTATATTTTGTCGGCGATGGCCAAAATCCTTTACTCTGAAAAAGGCAGGGCATTGCCGGCAGAGGTTCATTCTCAATACGTCGAAGCCCTCCTGCCCTTGTGGTCTCCGGGAGAGTTGGCATCCATATTGCGCAATGACAACAGTCAGGTAACTCAAAAAGGCTTGGCCCGTCTTTTCGATACCCTTCTTAAAAGTGATTTCAGTTATGATGGATTTTTAAAAGGTCTCCATAGAAATTCCGATCCGCCGATCGATGCGCTGACAGATCGATTGTTCCGTATTTTGCAAAGCGATCGGGAACCGGCACAAAAAATTCGAGCGCTTGATCTCTTGGCGGCGATCTATACAGGAAGCGTTTTCGAGTCGACTGAATTCGGCGGTATGTATCTTTTTCGGCAAAATGCGAACCCCATCTTCAAGGGCCGGGTGCCGTACATGAATCTGGAGCAAGAGGGCAATCTGAAGCGCTTTGAGCGCGTGAAGAATGCCGTTGATCGTGTCGAGCGCGAAGAAGAGGACATGCGTCTTTACCAACGCGCGAACCAATTAAAAGGCGTTCTTGGGTACACGGAAAAAAATATCCGTTCGGAGTTGCGGCGCGGAGAAGAACCGTTCGAATATTTCAGGCCGAAGATAGGGGACATCAGTGACATTGCGATCGCCGGAGATCCGTCGGCGGAACCGACGCCGGAATTGTGGAATAGGATCGAATCTGATTTTTCAGATTTCAACGGCCGCGTATTTGAACTGGCTCAAGATGAGCAAATTTCAAGCGAACAGGAAAGAACCCTGCTGATTACCATGCTGGAACGGCTGCGGGCTTATGAAGCGCAACTGCGTAGACTTCCGGACCGGGAAGATTCCCAGAGGATGCGCGCGATACTGAAAGCCATGCTTCCCACCTTGCCGCATTTGTGGGACCGTTTGCCTCAAAACGCTTCCGTTGAAGATCAGCTTGCCGGTTTAATGCGCAATCTGGACCAAGCTTTTGGTGCTGAGTTAGGTACGACGCTTCCTGAAAACGGTTTCTACGCGGCTTACCGCCAAAATTTGAGAGATTTGAGGGAATTGAGGGGCGCTACCGCCGCCGCACAGATAGAAGTCAGGAAAATCATTGATTTGAAGCGTGATGATCAGGAGGGTTTGATCGATCCGGATCTGCTGAACGCGGTCAATAACATCGGCACCAGGCAGGGATTTGAGAGGAGTCTTTTCATGGAGGTGCTTGAAAGACTGCGAAATGCCGCCAAACCCGACGATATCCGTTCGCGCGGAACCGGAACGGAAACCTTCTTTTCCGAACAAACTCAAAGCGGGATCGCTTCCGAATACGGAAAGCAACTCATCCGTGACCGTCAAATCGTTAAAACGGAATTGGAACGGATGGTTCCGGAATGGGAGGCGTTGGAACGGGAGTGGGATGAGGTCTTTGGGATCGTTTATCCCGAAATAACGGGAGTGGATTTAACGGATTCTTTTGCTTCCATGACGAATACGCTTTATATCAAAGTCCTTCCGACGGAACTGGAATTGATAAATTTATTGGAAAATCCTGAAGCGTTCGCGATCAGAGATATCGAGCGCCGTCTCAGTGAATATGAATTAGAGCTCGTCGGAATTTATGAGTATTTAATGACCGCTTTGCTGAGCGAAATGGGCGATGAGAACTTCGCTGCGCTCGATCCGGCGGGCGTTCGCGCTTATCTTGTTGACAATCACGGAGCTGATTTCGGCAAAGCCTGGGACCGGTTGGGCGAAATGACTGACCTCATCCGTCGCATGGAAAATGAGTTGGAAAAAAGGCGCTCTGAGCTGAGAGGTGAGGAGGACGGATTTCTCGATTCTGATTTGATTCCGGAAATTCAAAGTTTGCTTGATGTCTCTAACGTCCCGGAAGAGGCGGTTCTTGCGCAGGATCCCGTGACGAGAATGCGCGTCATCAAAAGCAATCTTCTGAACGTTTCCGGTGCCGCGAAAGCCTTGCTCGCCGGAGAAGTCCATAAATTGGACGGTGAAGCGTTTCAAGGCAATATCCTGGCGGACCTCTCTCCGGAATATTGGCAGAGCATGATAGAAAAGGACTTCTTCTGGTTTTTAACGGATTCAAGCGGCCGTTTGCTTGGGTTTCTGATGGCAGAACTTGATCCGAATTCGCAATCATCCCACTTGCAATTTATCGCAACGCGCCGCGACGGTTCCAGGGGAAGAGGCACGTTCCTCATGGATACCTATTTCAAATACTTGATTCAAAACGGAGTCCGGGAGGCCTCGTGGAATTCGACGCAAAACGCCGTTGATTTTTATGACCGTAAATACCTCGCCGCCAAAGAAGCGCAAGGCGCCATCGCTTCCTACAGTTTTAAAGATAACGCATTCAAAGTTAAGCTCAATCCGGACTCGGGCATTCGGACCGCGGAGCCGCGGTCGGAGACGAGAACGGTCGGCTCTGAATCCAATAAAACGGATAAAAGCC
>JBFHCO010000165.1:0-3885 GCA_041585205.1 Candidatus Omnitrophota bacterium
CTCCGTCCGGGAAGGCCGCACGGCCGCCTTGGCTTCCTCCAAGGTAAGTCGCAAAAGTTCGGCGCCCTCTCGATGGCCGGTTTTTTCACCGACAAGCTGATAAGACTTGTTCAATTCTTCCAAGCTGTATAACGGAAGCACGAGCGATTCGATGCCGATTTGCTTCAGTTTTTCATGCGTGAATTTGGTACCGCGGTTGGGCGTCATCACCACAAGATCCGGCTTGAGCGCCACAATGGCTTCCATGCTGTGATCCGTGAAACCGCCGACTTTGGGAAGGGATTTGGCTTTTTCGGGACGGAGGCAAAAAGTGGTCACGCCGACCACTTGATCATCGGCCCCTACCGCAAATAATATTTCAGTGGCGGAAGGTGCCAGCGATACGATTCTTTTATAATTGGACGCCGAGCTGAAAGATGAGACAGGGAAAAGGAAGGTGAGCAGACAAAAAACGAATGCTCGCGCCGCTTTCGAAAAAAAACGCGGAACAATCGATTTTTTCAGTAAAAATAATTTGAATTGTGAAGGGAATGACGCGTTCCCTCGCATAACGGCCTCGACCAACGACCGAGCAAGAGAAGGATAGAGGGATTCCGCAAAACACGAATCGGGAAATCACCGTCATCTCTGCTCGGAGATGCTCTGATAAATTTTGATAAACAAAGGCAGGTCTTCTGACTCGGCAAGCGTGAAAAAAAACCTACGGCGAACCTTCCCCGACATTGAGGAGATCATTAAGATCTCGACGGGATCGAGTGGCTTTTTCGCTTTCGTTCTTGCCAACAGCGGCGGCACCGTGGAGTCAGGAATATTGAGTTCGATGAAATCAGATATTCCCGCTCTCTTCCCTATTAAGCTCAGAAAACTAAAATGTTTTCCGGGCGCCTTTTCTTGATCAAAGAGCTCTTTAAAGTGTCGGTATTATAGTGGAAATATTGGTATTGCCAAGATGTTTCTTAAATTAAAAAGGCGGCTTTTATGATGAAAGCCGCCTTTTTCCGGAAACAAGGTGTGTTCGGTGTTGCTTATTTCGATAACTCTCCGGCTTGGCGCACCCTCTCGCGGATATCCGAACGGGCAGCTTGTTCGCGTTCGAAGCGGCGCTGGCGCGATAAATCCAATGTCCGTTGGGCATCAAGCATTTGCTGTTTGATGGCCGGATCGGTTTTGTACTGAGCGCCTTTGTAAGCATCCGCGGCACTCCACAAGTGGTTCGCGATCAATGGGCCGACTCCCGCCCAAATTACGGGACCGCCCACGACGCCCCCCAAAATGGCGACCGTGGTGATCGCGGCGAATTCAACACCAGCCATGATTTTAGTTTTTGTGTTGCTGATTTGCCCGTTCATCGCCTGACCGGTTGTCGGCAGAAAAAAAGATGCGGCAGCTTCCTTGCCCCCGACAGCAACCGCCGGCGGCGCTGCCACAGCAAACAGGGTTAAAAGAGTGACTCCCAATATGAGCATTTTTTTCATGACAAAGGCCTCCTTGTCCGGGGGATAACGACGGATTTTTAATATGTAACGGCGGCGTTGAGGGAAAGCTTTAATTCTGAGTGCCGGGAGGTGTGATCTCGTCTTCGAGAATGTGAATCAGGTCTTTCAGGCGCGAATTGGAATTGGTGGTTTCAAGCAAGCCCTGTTTCCGGTAAGGGCTGATATGCGCGATGAAACTCGCCATGTGGGACAGCGTAATCGGATGTGCCATCTTTTGCGGAATTTGAAGCGCCGGGCTGGGGTCTTCACTCATCCAGCGCAGCCGCTGAATAAAAAGTCTTTTTAACCGGCGGCTCAAGGCCGCCAACTCCTCAGGGTTCTCCACCCGGTCGGGAAGTCTTTTGATTTGCGCAATCCGATACGGGCGCCATTGCACGTAGCGTATGATTTGGGCGCGCGCTACCCCTCTTAACAAAATATAGGAAGTCCCGTCCGGATTCTCAAAAACTGCTCTCAAATACCCCACCCCAATCACATCATAGGACGGAATCGGTTCCTGCTCCTTCTCCCACCCTTCTTTGAGGAGGGAGATGGCCATGAATTTATGCCCGGCCCTGCAGTCCGCCAGCATTTTGCGGTAACGGGGCTCGAAAATATAGAGCGGCAGCTCCACATGCGGAAATAAGATGATGTTCGGCAGAGGAAAAACGGGTATTCTGGCCGGGATGTTGATCTTCTCCGTATTCAGTGCGTTTTTTTCGACCATGCTGCGCACCCTCCCCTCGGGAATCTATTGAAAGTATAACCGCCCGAGAAGCGAAATGACAAATTTGAAGCTGCTATGTTTGGGAGAGGGAAATGACGGGGTAGGGAGCTTTATCTTCTATCGCGGTTTCGACGCCTTTTTTTAGCTGCCGGAGGTCAATCCCGGCGAAGGAGGGTTGATAGGGTTTGAGATATTCGGAAGCGCTTGAAACAAGTTTACGCGCGCCGTCGGGTGTGCCTTTTTGAAGGTGGACGCAGGCAGCCGCAAACTGAATCAGTCCATGATAAAAATCGCGCACCGGTCTCGTCTCTTCGCGCCAAAGTATTTCCAGGACTTCATGCGCTTCGAAAAAACGCTGCCGGTTAAAAAGCTCAACAAATTTGAGATAACGTGGGTCGTATGACGGTTGGATTACCAATGGGACATCAGTTGGGCTAAAAGCCTGACTCCGACACCGGTGGCGCCTTTGGGACAGTCATAGCGCGGGGCGTCACACCAAGCCGTTCCCGCAATATCCAAATGAGCCCAAGGTGTCTTAGCCGGCACGAATTCTTTTAGAAACATGGCGGCTGTGATCGTTCCGCCGTATGGCCCGCCGATATTCAAAAGATCCGAGTGATGGCCTTTGATTTGCTGGGCGTAATCTTCCCATAAAGGAAGTTCCCAACATCGTTCGCCGGTCTCTTCGCCGGCCTTTTTGACACGACCGAGCAGTTTATCGTCATTCCCCATCAAGCCGATGGCCTTATCTCCGAACGTGTAAGCGCACATGCCGGTGAGTGTAGCCAAATCAATAATCGCATCCGGCTTATAACGTTCGGCGTAGGCCAAGGCATCCGCCAAAATCAAGCGGCCTTCGGCATCGGTATTGAGCACTTCCACTGATTTGCCGTTGAACATGCGGATGATGTCACCCGGACGCTGCGGATTCTCAGCCACCATGTTTTCAACGGCCGGGGCGAGCCCAACCACATGTAAGGGTAATTTCAAATCCGCGGCGACGCCGAGCGCGCCGATGACGGCCGCGGCGCCCGACATGTCGTATTTCATCTTCTCCATGTCTTTGGAAGGCTTAATCGAAATACCGCCCGTATCAAACGTAACGCCTTTACCCACCAAACAGACCGTGCCGTTTTTCTTAAAGCGGGCTCCGTATTCCAAAATAATCAAGGCCGGCGGCGTTTTGCTGCCCTGATTGACCGCGAGGATGCCGCCCATTTTTTGCTGTTTCAATTCGGCGGGACCGAGCATTTTGAAACTGATTTTTTTCTTGATTGCCAGTTCGCGCGCCGCGTGGGCCAAGCGCTGCGGGTTCATGATATTGCCCGGCTCATTGATTAAATTGCGCGCGCACAGGATGCCTTCCGCGATCGCGACGGATTGATCCATTTTTTTCTGAAGCGCCGATTCTGTTTGTTTTTTTGAAAAAAGGATTTCGACCGACTGCATTTTAGATGCGGCGCCGTCCTCATCCTCCTTTTTTGATTTATACTTATCAAAATCATAAGTCGCAAGGAGTGCGGTTTCGGTCAGGAGATGCGCGACCTCCTGCGCTGGAATGTCCGCGCCGACGAAACTGTCCAAAAAGAAACGCGCCTTTTTGGCCTTGCGGCATTTGGCCATTTGGACGGCCCGGCCGATCGCTTTCCTCAGGCACGCGGCCTTGAATGACTTTTTTTCCCC
>JBFHCO010000166.1:0-3842 GCA_041585205.1 Candidatus Omnitrophota bacterium
CGACCATCTTAAAGGCCGGATGACCGGAATGGAATTTCTACGCCGTGTCCGAAAGGATAAGGAGTTCCCCGATCTGGATCAAACGGTCATTATCTTCAATTCAAGCAGGATCAGGGCCAAAGATGCGCTTGAAGCGGGCGCGGATTTCGGCGCCGACGGCCAAAAGTTCAACGGTTTCAAGGAGATTTGGCCATACTTTTTCCTCCTGGCGCAGGGGCGTCACGTTCAAAGATCGGAAGTCCGCGACGCTGAAAAGGAGATAATTGAGATGACCTGGACGAAGCAAGAGGCCGAACGCAATGTCAGAATGATCTCAAGCCATCTTGCGGCAGGCCGCAAAGTGATTTTGACGGTGGGGCATATCCGCTACCGGGTGGATGAAGTTTTCCGCAAAACGGATTCGTATGTCTTCAAAGTGCGCCGCGTGACATCCGACGGCCGTTATTCGGAATTGCGCGTTTTGAAATTTTTGCGCGCGGAGCGAGGCCGCGCGCAGCATGAAGGCGATCTTTTTAAGCTTTATCAAAGGATCAACGAAGCCGGTGATCAGCGCGCGCGACGTTTTTTAGCCGGATTGCATCATATTGACTTCGCCTTTCACGCGGTTGAAACCGATTTTATCAAGGGGCAAGCATTGCGGAGCATTGATCAACCATCTCGACGGCTGAAATTACTGTTACAAATCGCGGAGGAGCTGTCCTACATTCACGAAACTTACCGGGCGTTCCCGCTGGAAGTGGATGACTTAAATATTCTGATTACTCCCGAAGGCCGGCCGGTCATGATTGACGCGGATGAAATTGTTTTGGACCGCAGCCGTGTAAAATCCATTCACGAAATCAAACACGCGGCAAAATACAAAAATATCTATGATTTGGCCGTACTGATTTATTTGACTCTCGGGGGGCAGGATTTTGGCGACGATGAGTTCATCGAAGAAAGCAAATTATGGAATCCGGACCGGAGAATTGACATTTCGAAATTCATTCGCGACTCCGATGTGCATTGGAAGCTTCCGGATTCTGTTGCCCAGGAAATTAGAACCGGCTTGCTCAAAGGTTTGCTGGTGGATCCGACCGGTCGGCTTGATCATTACGAATCCCTGCGCGATTTTATCGATGATTTCCGCGCAGCCTATTTTGGGGCATCGCGCTCTGAAGTCCGCGGCATTCTCCAAGAGCGTTACGAAAAAATGTACGAAGATTTTATGAATCTTAAAATCAAAACAAATGAACAGGGAATCTCTGAAATTTATGATTTAGAAAAAATAAGGATGATGCGCGCCAATTTTAAAACGGGTTCTGAAGGGCAACTCCTTGAAGACGATCAGGGGAATCCGATTCCGAAGGCTTCCGAAGTTTATCCTTTATTTATTCCCATGAATCAGAAAGGGAGCGTAAGGGCTTTCTTGGAGAGCTCCACTGAGGAAATTATCCGGACGCTGCCCAAAAATATCAACTATTACAGAGCCTCTCCGGACCGGTACCATGTTTCTGTGTTCATTCCGCAAGATTTAAGACCCGAAGATGCCCAGGGGCCCGATCGGGATCGGCGGCTCTTATCTGCAACCGAAAGAGAAAAAATCATCGATAGGATTCGTCATGAATTAAGCCAAGCGGAGGCCTACTCCATGCAGCTTGTCGGAATCCGCTTTTCGCCGCAGGACGGAGGGGTCATCGCCGTCTTTGAAGATCAGGGAGAAACGGATGCCTTACGGGCGGATCTGACTCAAAAGGCCGGATCCGTCTCCTCTAAAGTGGACTCGACGAAATACCCGAAAAATTTCATCCATGTCACCCTCTTATTGATTCTGGACGATCTGGATGGCGTGACGCTCAATCAGCTGAAAACATTAGCCCGAAAGTATCAAGATTTGAGAAATGAAAAGCTATTTTATCAAGTGAATCAAATGGAATGGGCGCATGAGATCGGGTGGATGCATTCTGAATTCGAAGCCGGTTCTCACGAGATCTTTCCGTTGGCAAGTCGCTCCGAAGTTCGCAATGGACTGTTGGACCGGCTGTTGACGCCCGAGGTCCTGACCGTCGCCGAGGTCCACCGTGATTATGTGTTGCCGGAGCGGTTTAATGTTTATCGACCCGAACTTCGGTATGCGGCGCTCGAAAAGCTGTGGGGGATTAAACTAAGCGAGGAAGCGCCGGCGGTTCAATTGAATCCTCAAATCCAAGAAAAATTAGAATCGCTCTTGGTTTTGAATCAACGTCTTTCATCGAGCTATGTGAAGAATCGATTGATGATTGACTATCGCGTGGGGGTGCCGACGCCTGAAGAAGTTGCGCCGGCTCTCATTTATACCGCGAAACGAAAAGATGTCAGGCACGTCTTGCTTTTGGTGGCTGAGGATGCCGAGGCGGAAGCCTTCCGGTCCGAATTAAACAAGTTCGGCAAGGAACTCGGGATCGAAGACGTTTCACGGCTTCGGAATTTCATGGTCCGCAATGTCGCTTCCGAAGCGGAGCTTCGTACCGCGGTTTACAAATTGACTTCCGAATATAAAAGCGAGGCCGCGGCCTTGGTCGCTGCGAACGAAGATTTGGCGCGAGAACTACAGTTTATCCCCAATTTCTTGAAAGTCGCAGTGCAAGATCCCGCAGATCACAACGCCGCTTTTGTCGTGACGGCCGAATGGCTGCTCGATCCGATCACGACCGAAATGCTTACTCAAAAGGACTATTTCGACTCTGATTCAATTCTCTCTGATAAGCGCTGGGCCGCGCTCGTGGCCGACATGCAGGCGCTCACTCTCCTCGCAAAAGCTGCTTAAGCTTGCAGTCTCGTCGATTTTAAGTTCATCCAAGCCGTGTTTTTACCCCCGAACCTGCATTCCGCCGGCCTGTCTACAGTTCAGTGGTAAATATGACGATGATGAAGTAGACTTAAGGTGATACCGCGCTTGATGTTGTGAAAAGGGGTTCAGCATGGAATTTCCGGAAATCAAAGGGGTCGGCAAGGAAGAACTGAAATCCTTGGAGCTCGCCGAAGAATCGCGCGAAGCGGAATGGGCGCATCCGAGTTTCGTGGCCGAGCTTTTCTTAGGCCGTCTGCGTTGGGATCTCATCATGCCGTATCCGTTGCAGGAAACCAAAGACAAGCAAATCGGCGATGAATTACTTGCCAAATTAGAAACTTTGCTGCGTGAGCACATTGATCCCGACGAAGTGGACCGCACGGGGGAGATGCCGAAAGATGCACTGAAAGCCTTGGCCGATCTCGGCTGCTTCGCCATGAAAATCCCCAAAAAATACGACGGCCTCGGTCTTTCACAAATCAATTACGACCGTGCCGTCCATCTGGTTGCCAGCTATTGCCCTTCCACTTCCGTTTGGCTTTCGGCGCATCAATCGATCGGTGTACCCCAGCCTTTGATGCTTTTCGGGTCTGAGGAGCAAAAGCAAAAATACCTGCCGCGTTTCCGTAAAGGCGCGATTTCCGCTTTTGCTTTAACCGAGCCGGATGTAGGCAGTGATCCGGCGCGTATGTCGACTACCGGAACACCTACCGAAGACGGTAAATATTTCATTTTAAACGGCGATAAACTGTGGTGTACCAACGGACCCGTAGCGGATGTCATGGTGGTGATGGCTCAAACACCGCCTAAAATGGTGAAGGGAAAAGAAAAAAAGCAAATTACCGCATTCATTGTCGAGAAAAATTTTCCAGGCGTTGAAGTTATTCACCGCTGCCGTTTCATGGGTTTGAACGGCATTCAGAACGGCCTCTTGCGCTTCACGAATGTTAAAGTGCCGCGCGAAAATATTTTGTGGGGTGAAGGCAAGGGGCTGAAACTTGCGCTCATTACGTTAAACACGGGTCGTTTGACC
>JBFHCO010000167.1:0-3817 GCA_041585205.1 Candidatus Omnitrophota bacterium
AAATCATAGAATCCGTCTTGATTTAAATCCAAAACCGCAATGCCGTAAGATTCAGAAAATATCTTCAATCCCAGTTCACGGGTTTTATCGGCCATCAGGACTTCAGACGATGGGCGCGAAGATCCCGCATGAACGGACCATGCGATACCGCCCGCCGCAATAGCCGACATAAAAACCAAAGTCTGCAATGCGAGTTTTTGATTCATCTTTTCGCTGTTGCCGCCACTTCCAGCGCCGGCAAAGACAATCCCTGCCGGGTGAATTCATCCCGGCAGGCCTGTGTCAATTTCCCTTCGAAAAAGGTTTCCTGAAAAGTTGCGATGGATTCTTTACAAACATAAATTTGTTCATTGATGAGCGTTCTTTTGACCGGATTGGGCCACAAACCGATCGTTTTACAAACGGTGTCATTGGTTGAAAGCCTGTAGCTATCCGGATACTCTTCCTTTAAAAATACCCGCTTCAACACTCTCGACTTTATGAAATGATGGCTGTAAAAACCGTGATAGGTGTTGTTGCGCCATAGTGTGGTTCCGTCCGGCGTCACGAGACAGCATTTTCTGTTCAAGTACCGGTTGTTCCATGGATTGTGGACAACCATGATCCCCCCGATGAGGGGGTTGGTTAAACTTCGAATGAACCCGATCAGTCCGTTCATGCGTTGCACATCGATGGAGACCAAATAACGGTCATCCGTGCACCACCAAACCCATTCTTCGTCCGGGATATCTGCCAGCAGCGTTTGCACGGTATATTTTGTTTCTTTTCTTGTTTGTACCATATCGATTTTATCGCCGTATTTTTCCTTGAGAGCGGAAGGATACTTTTCGTTGAACGGAATTTTGAATATAAAAGGGTGTGTCGGCCACAATACGCGATAGGTATGCAGCATCAAGTCGACCACTTCGATATGGGCATCATAAGTCAGAACGATTGCCTTCATTCGGCTGTTTCCTCTGGCTCATCCTCATTCGCGTCGCGGCGGAACAAACGCCGGTAATGACGGGCGCCTTGAACAAAATCCCTGCCCTGAAAAACGATTTCTCCCTGATTAAGCACAATCAGATCCGTGCACATGCGCTGGACCTGTTTCCAAGAATGCGAAACCAAGACCACCGCGGCTTTTTTGGATAAACGGGTGAGAGCTTCAAAACATTTGGCGCGAAAAGCCTCATCCCCCACCGCAAGAACACCATCCATGAGCAAAACATCCGGATCCGTGTGCAGCGCCACCGCAAAACCCAGCCGGGCCCGCATCCCCGAACTGTAATGCTGAACAGGGGCATCCAGCGAGGATTCGATTCCGGCGAAATTGACGATTTCATCCAGTTTTCGGCTGATTTGTTTTTTCGAAAAGCCAAGAAAGGAAGCGTTGATATAAACATTTTCCCGTCCCGTAAGAATGGGGTTGAAACCGATGCCTAAACCCAGCAAGGGTCTCACATGACCCGAAACAGTGATATTTCCCTGATTCGGTAAAATCAAACCGCTCAAGATGCGCATCAGCGTGGATTTGCCCGCGCCGTTGGGGCCCACTAAGCCCAAACATTCTCCCCTTTTAATTTCAAAACTGACATTTTTTAAGGCCCAAAATTCATGCGGACGCAGTGTATCCCGGTGATTATGCCCACCCGCAAAAAATTCCGCACAGATGTCAGCGAGACCGTAACGCAGGGAATAGCGCAGACGGCGGCAGTATTTTTTTGAGACTTGATCAACCCGTACCAGCGTTTCAGACATCAGGCATTCATCCTTTCGATGAGAAAGGGCACGGAAATACGGTAAAAAATCCAGCCCATATAAAATCCCGCAAGGGTCAGGATGCTGACTATCGCCAGCGGTGCCAAAGGAACGATGGCGCCGTCCGCTAACACGGTGCGCAGGGCCGTCAAAAGAGGGCTGACCGGATTGAATATTGTGATGAGAGAGAAGGGAAAGACTTCCGGTGGAGGGTATACGACAGGCGTCAGGAAAAACCATACGGGTTGAATCAGTTTAAAACAGGAGAGAAAATCGGAGTAAATCTGGCCCAAAACCGTAAAAACTAAACCGATTGTCAGCCCTAATAAGATCAGGATAATCAGCAATGCCGGAAAACAGAGCGCGGCCGGGCTGAGAGAAACACCGAAGAAAACCAATATGCCGGCAAGAACAATAAGCTTGATCAACGATTCTGAGATCACATTCAATAAAGCCGACACGATCACCGCTTCGCGCGGGAAATAAATACGGGGCAGTGCAGCCTTGACGTCATTCCAAGCTTCAAGGGGGCTGTTTAGCGCATCCAAGAAAATTTGCCATAGCATCATACCCGTCAGGACAAAAACGGGATAAGGAATATCGGTATCACCGAAATGTACGACTTTCCGTGATTGAAGCAATATAAAAAAAAGCCCCGTCAAGATGGGCGGCAAAAAGGCCCAGGTCATACCGAAAACGCTGCGGCGATACCGGGCAGAAAAACTACGTACAAAAAGCCGCCACCCGAGTTCGCGGGATGCCAGAAGATCGCGCCACATAGATTTCAACCGCCCCTCAGTTCCTTAACAGCCTTTTTGACTTTCTTAGGATCCGATACAAACTTGCAAAAAGGTATCCGAGATGTCCAGGTATGATAAAAAGACTCGTTCTTATAATAGATATTGGGAACAAGAACATGTGGGATTTTCAAAAGCAGGCACAAAATATGGCCATGCAGCCGGTTTGTGATCACAATTTGCGCGCGGCTGAGTTGCCTGATGCCGCAATAAAAAAGATCCCAGGATAACCGATGTAAGAAATTATGCGGCAGCCCGTTTAATGAAAAACCCAGGGGATGACGCGCCTGCCACAGATGCTGAAATAAATGCTCTCTCCAGCCCAATGCCTTTTTGCGTGTTTCCTCACGGATAAAGCGGCTGGTTCCCGAGAGTTTTGAGCTCCAAGTATCCACATCCCCTCCGTTTCTCTGTTGCCACCAATCCTGCCACGCATAAGAAGGCCAATCTTCCACAATCAAGCCCGGTAGTTCCAGTTTGTCCGGGGCAAACGCATCATTAAACCCGATATCGGTGCGGCAAAGGTAGAGCAGGGGTATTTCCGCTTTTCTCCTGAAGCCGAGTCCCGGCATGCCCTCCATTTCAAAGGCCATATCCGGCGCCTGAAGAACATGGCAGTTCGGAAAATACCGGACGGCAATCTCATAACTGCGCCGTTCCCGAACATAGATTGTCAGATTGGGATGCGCGTTGAAAATTTGTGCGGCACGCTCAAGGTTTTCTTCCCTTTTGAAATAGACGGATTGCGGCAAAATAACAATGGGGCGGTCCCGATAGCGGAGAATCATTCTTTCTCGGAATCTTTGCAGCTGGGGATATAAATCGCCCAAATTCCCTCCGCCTTGAAACAGAATCGGCGCCCCCGGTGCTAGGTTCTCCATAGTTAAGGGCTCAAAATATTCATGGCTTGTCACATATTTCAGCTGAACGTTAGAACGGTTCAAGAGATAAAAAAGCTCGCCCAGCCAAATGAGATGATCGCCGATATTGGGGTGGTCGGGATAGCCTATTAAAACGCAATGGTCCAGATGAACTATTTTCTCGAGAGATTGATGGAGCGTCTCACGAATCGATTGTGACGGAACGCTTTCTTTCGCATGCTCACGGGGCCGACTCACAACATTCAAACAATGGAAAGAAAGACCGGTCCGTATTTTTTTGAGCCAGACGTGTATCTTGGAAGGAAGAACAGCTTTGAGCATGAATCGGAAAGGGAAACTTCTCCGCGGATGGTGACGAAAAGCGATGAACCAATGTCTAAGAATCTTTTTCTTATTCCC
>JBFHCO010000168.1:0-3793 GCA_041585205.1 Candidatus Omnitrophota bacterium
GCCATATCGATTTCCACTCTGCTCGCGAGCCGCCTTCAAAGATCTCAGAATCCGAGGAAGCGAAAAGGCGCGATGAGCCTTCCGGATGCACCAGAACACCCTGCAATCTTTGCCCCGGCGCGGGCTGCGAATGCCGATCCCATCCCGGAAAGGATAAAAGAAACGGGATGCTCGCCATCAGAAAGAATGAAATCAAAGTGAGTTTGCGCATACATCATTTCCCAATATGAAAAATTATCATTAATTATATGAATAATTGATAAATTGTCAAGGAAAATTTTATTTTGCCTCAAGTTTCTGGTATAGTGCGTCATTTATTCGCGTCATTTCTCACCAGGGAAGGAAGGTCTGAATCCATATGGGTTTTCGTTGCGGTATCGTGGGGCTTCCGAACGTCGGCAAGTCGACCATTTTTAATACACTTTCTGCGGCCAAGGCCGAAGCCTCGAATTATCCGTTTTGCACCATTGATCCCAATAAAGGAATTGTGATGGTGCCGGATAAGCGCTTGGACCAGCTCAGCGCAATTTACCATCCTCAGAAAACAACCCCGACAACGGTAGAATTTTATGATATTGCAGGTTTAGTCAAAGGGGCATCCAAGGGTGAGGGGCTGGGAAATCAATTCCTAACCCATATTCGTGAGGTAGAAGCCATCATGCACGTGGTCCGATGCTTCGAGGATCCTGATATTGTGCATGTGGCCGGAAGTGTGGACCCGATCCGCGATATCGAGGTGATCGATACCGAGCTTTGTCTAAAGGATTTAGATACCATGACCGGCAAATATGACAAAACCTTAAAACTGGCAAGGTCCGGGGATAAGGAGTCACGCGAAAAAATGCCGATTTATGACAAGATCAAGCAAGCACTCGAAGACGGAAAGCCTCTCCGGCGCCTCGGTCTGACGGACGATGAAAAAAAACAGATTAGAGAAATGAATTTTCTAACTTTAAAACCGGTTCTTTATTGCGCCAATGTCGCGGAATCAGATTTACCCGGAGGCGGCCACTCAGCCAATAAAGTTAAAGAGTGGGCCAAACAAGAAGGCGCCGAAACGGTGATCATATCCGGAAAAGTCGAAGCCGAAATTGTGGAATTGGCCCCCGAGGAGCAAAAGGCATTTTTAAAAGATTTGGGGCTTGAAGAGCCCGGACTCAACAGTTTGATTCGGGCCGGGTATAAGTTGCTTGAGCTTATAACCTATTTTACCGCCGGCGAAAAAGAGGTCCGGGCCTGGACGGTTCGTAAAGACACTAAAGCGCCTCAAGCGGCAGGCGTGATTCATTCTGATTTTGAACGCGGTTTCATTCGGGCTGAAGTGGTCCACTGTGATGATTTAATTCAAATGGGTTCCCTTGGAGCGGTAAAGGCAAAGGGGTTGTTGCGTATTGAAGGCAAGGACTATCAAGTCCGGGACGGTGATGTAATGCTTTTTCGATTTAGCGTTTAACCGATGATTACGGAAGCAGTTAACCCCTTCAATACTTAGCATTGGCTTTTAAGAGGAAATTTGGAATAATAGACATCTATGCAAAATAAGAATATTTTTTATACCATCTACCGCGATTTCAAAGCATGCTTCGAAAGAGATCCCGCGGCCTGCACTCCGCTGGGATTTATCGAAGTCCTGCTTCTTTATTCGGGGTTTCATGCCATTTTAGGGCATCGATTCACGCATGTATTGTATCGATTGCGCATTCCTTTGATTCCGCGCGTGTTATCGCAATTCGGCCGTTTTTTAACGGGCGTTGAGATTCACCCGGGAGCGAATATCGGTCCCGGTTTTTTTATTGATCATGGCATGGGCGTTGTGATCGGTGAAACGACCGAAATCGGAGAAAATGTGACGTTGTATCAAAACGTAACATTGGGCGGCACCGGAACCGCGCGCGGGAAAAGACATCCCACAATCGGAGATAACGTCGTCATAGGAGCCGGCGCGAAAGTGCTCGGCAATATTCGCCTCGGCAATGGTGTAAAAGTCGGCGCCGGATCCGTCGTGGTTCATTCGGTACCTGATAACTGCACGGTCGTGGGCGTCCCCGCAGAGATAGTCCGCAAAGAAGGTAAAAAAATCCCCGAAATCAACCTTGATCACGGGGATTTACCCGACCCCGTCAAGGAGCTGAAAAACCGTATCCGCTTCCTGCAAAAGGAAATAGAGGCGCTGGAAAGCCAAATTCGGGATCAGCAATCCGCAAAAAAAAGCCAATCTTCGTAACTCATTATATTATAATTAGTTACAACGAACTTTTTAGCCACAAATTTTGACCCCCCCTGGCTAATATGCTAGGTTTAAAGTGTCCCAGAGAGTCCCTCGTAGGGGCAGGCAACGAACGCTCTTACAGAGAGGGGGATCTAAGGGAGGTGGGTGAACCATGAAATTCGACATTAGATTGGTCACCGGAATCTTTGTAGGTCTGGTCGTGGGGCTGCATTATCATGCCACACTGGCCGTATACCTGCCGGTTCTGATGGTGATCACATTGATTTTGGTTTTGAATGTTATCCGCCGTTAAACGCGGACAAAGGTCTGACGCTAAGCTGGCGCAGACTAGCTTTGAAATTTAGCTGAGGAGGTGAGACCCCGATGAAATTCGATGATCATCTTTTAGCAGGGCTATTTATTGGGATTACAGTTGGGTTACATTACGGGGGAACACTCAGCGCGTTCATGCCGATTTTTCTAGTGCTGGGTATCCTGTACCTGCTGCGATTTCTGACAGCCCGGCGTTAACGGGGCTGAGAGCAGGACCCGAAGGTAATACCTGATTAACAAAATGCGGCGTAAGAAAAAGATTCAAGGATTTGAAGTTTGAATTGCGGGAAAATTTCTTGCGCCGCATTTATTTTGAGATATTGACACCTTCCCTCGAAGTTTCTAAACTGCCGCCATGCTTGATAAAATTCGCGTTTATTCGGACGGCGGAGCCCGCGGAAATCCGGGCCCTGCCGCGATCGGCATCCTGATTTGCGATGAGGTTGGCAACACCCTCAAAGAACATCACGAAACCATCGGCGAAACCACCAATAATGTCGCTGAGTACCGGGCTGTGATTACCGGTCTGCAGCTGGCCAAAACCTTTGGCGCAAAAGAAGTCGACTACTATGTCGATAGCGAGCTTGTGGCGCATCAGCTCTCGGGCAAATACCGGGTCAAAACACCGCATATTCACGAACTTTTTTTGAAGGTCCGGGAGGCGGAAAAGCATTTCCGCCGCGTGCACTTCAATCAAGTGCCAAGAACCCACGACAAGATCAAACGAGTTGATAAATTGGTCAATATCGCCCTCAATCGGGAAGGGTATTAGGAGGACACCATGTCTTATATCGTGATTGCGATAATCGGTCTTTTGGGTGGTCTGGCAAGCGGGCTTTTTGGGGTGGGCGGAGGTGCCGTTTTTGTGCCGCTTTTGATAATTTTGCGCAACTGGGATCCGCATCTTGCGGTGGGTACATCCCTTTCGGTCGTAGTGCCTACGGCTCTGCTGGCCGCTGCAGTGCATGGCCGGGCCGGGATGATCGACTGGAAAACCGCGGGGTTATTGGCTGTTTTTGCACTGCTGGGGGCCTGGTTTGGGGCTGGCCTGTCTTTGAAACTCGATATCCTCGTATTGAGGCGTTATTTCGCCCTTTTTTTATTTGTCATGGCCTTTAAATTATTCTTTCAGAAATAGCCTTCCCTCGCTAAAATACCCCTTTTCCCATAAGCGGCACTTATTCTTCAAGCCCCCCTTTGGAGCACAAATTGAGTTTCAGTGTTTTACATAAAAAACAGCATGAAATAAAC
>JBFHCO010000169.1:0-3702 GCA_041585205.1 Candidatus Omnitrophota bacterium
CCTTGTTGAAACGTTCGGCCATTACAAAACGGATTTGGACCGTTTGGAAGTCCTGCAGGAATTATCGGATTACAGGGATGACGAAAATAAAACATTTCTTCATCCGGAGTCGCTATTTTATTTGTATCGCATCGTTCCCTTGAAGCTCGAGGGGCGGAAATTAAGACTGGATGCCAAAATCGATGAGGAAATTACGCGCATGATTCGAGAGTCGGTCCGGACCATGTCCGATACGAATGAGATGAAGGTATGGAACGCGAGGCAGGCGCTGGCCCAATTCGCGCGTTGGGGCTTTTCGCGCCGCATTTTGAGGGAATTGAAAGCGGACGCGGTCCCGACGCGTGAAAAGATCGGGGTGATCGAACAAATTAAAGATATGGTGCATGAAGAGGACCGCATCGCGGGAAGAACCGCGCGTTCGGAATTGAGAGGCGCCGGAGAAAAAAGAGAACCGCCGACATCATTTATTACGGTTTTTAATAATCTTCCCATACATCAAGCCGCGGCAGCCCTGGCGCCGCGGGTTGCGGAAGCGATCCGGCAGGATACGCAATCCGATACGAAAGAAGTTATCTTGAGTTTGCAATATAACGGCAGCGGCGACCTTGCCTTAGCGGCGCTCGCACCGGTGCGGCCGCTTCAAGCCGGGTATCCGGTCTCACATCGCGCGTTGGCGGAGCATGCGCATATTGATTCGGATTACATTTCGGTCATGTTGCTTTATGACGCGGACGGGCGGACATTGAAATCCATCACCATCTTCAAATACGTTCTGCCGAGCGATCAATACATTGAGACAGAGAGACTTATGCGCGCCGTCGTCAAAGAAGTCGCCAAAATCCAGCAAGCTTCTCGGTCCGAGATTCGTGTTCGAAGATTTAAGAACCTGCCGACGGGCAGGGAGCCGAGCGAGGCGACGAAGAAGCTGATGCGATGGGCGAAGAGACATCAAGGCAAAAAGATGCCCGTTCTTCAACGAGATCTCGTAAAACATTTCGGGGTCGATCAAGCCAGCGTTTCCCGCATTCTCAAGCGCTACAAGGTCAAGACGCGCGGTGTTACAGGGCGGCAGGAACCCAGAGGGCCCCGGACGGTGGAAACCAAGGCTTTTCATCAATGGGCGAAGCGCCATGCGAACCGAAACGTCCGGGCGACGAGCGGGGAGCTGCAGAAGCGCTACGCTGTCAGCGATTGGTATGTCACCCATGTGGGAAGAAAAATTTACAAGATCCGTACGAATCTGGGCCGCACCGGACCCCGGCCGGGTAAAAGATCGGAAATGAGGCAGCTCAACGACGATGTGAGGCCGATTCCGAATGAATCCATGGAACAGTACCTCGAGCGGATTTTCGAAGGCAGAAAAAATATCTCAATCCTGGATTTGGGCAGTGGGTTGGCTCCGTTGCGCGAATCGGATGCTTCCAGGCATCCCAATACGGATTTCATCGAACGGGTGGCACAATCCATTCCCGGATTAAAGCCGAAAATTTACGCGCTCGATATCACGGGTCTCGGTATTTCAGAACGGAACGGGGAAGCCGTTTCAGTAAAATTCAAGCCGCGGCAGGTGACCACGGCATTTATCGATATCCCCAGAGAATACCCGGAATTGATGCATCAAATGGATGTGATTACCATCAACGCGCCGCCGATCAAATCGCAAGCCAAGTTTTTTGAGGAAATCAAAGCCCTTTTGAAAAAAAATCAGCGCACGGTTGTTTTGGTGCGCATCAATATCCATGATTTAAGCGTGTTTCAACAACTCACCAAATCTTTCATCCGGGGTCTTGAAAAAATTCAAAGGACGGACGCGGTGCGCGTTGAACCGGCGGACATTCCGACGGGCTATCCCGACACGCAGCATGTCGTTCGTATTCCGCTCTATATTTTTGCGAGCAAACGGGCAGGGCGTTCGGAGGTAAGGACCGCACCGGTAAGGATATTCAGAGATCTTTCTTATGATAAAGCGCCCGGAATCCTGGCGAAAGCGCTGAGTCATATGGAAAAGAAAGGCCGATACCGCACCACAGATTTAAAAGAGCATTACGAGGTGCTGATGGTGATGGGAGAAAATATTGCTGAAAAGAAAATTACTTCGATTGCGGTTTCACCGAGAAAGTTCACGTCCTCCGCAAGTGTTCCTTGGTGGTCTCATAATGCCTTGGCAATAAAAGCTCAAATTCACGGTGAAATGACGACAGTTTCTATTTACTTTGATGTTAAGACCCGTATTCCTAAGAGTATTATTGTTTGGCCGGGGGATAGGACGCGCGAAGGTTATCTGAGGTTGCTGCGCTTAATGCAAGCTGCGTTAGAAAAAAATTATCCGAAAGACACTGTGGAAAATATTGAACTTAAGTTTTTTAACGAACTATTTGAAAAAACAGAATGGAAACCTTTAGAACATAATCCGGGCTTCTCGCCTTATTTTCTTCTGGCTGAAATATCGGCGCTTCCGGATGAGCCAGGAGGCAAGAGCCGTTCTGAAACACGCAGTTCACAGAAACCATCCGGAATGCAAGCCTTATTCGAAGCCTTGGTGACCGGCGTGCGAGCCAAGCGCTTTGAAGGAAAACTGCCTTTGTTCGAAATCAACCGTGAAAGATCAAAAAGCCGGCTGCGTTGGGAGCAACCTTTGTTAAACCATAAAATCGAAATTCGTGAAGTTGAGCTGCAGGGGGACATGCTGACGCTTCGTTACATCAAGCGGGAAGACGGCAGGGATCACACGCGGTATATGGATTTCAGCCCTTGGCACACCACGCTTTATCATGACGGATACTTTTTCGACCGGCCGCATATCAACCGGTATGCCGGCGCCTTGGCGGGCCTGGCCACGGATGAGCAAGAGCGATTGTATCTTCTCATCAAATATGAAATGTGGGATATGCTTAACGCCGTTCAATTGAGTGCCGTGAACGAGGATTTTAAGCCGCTCGGGATTGAGCTGATTTCGGAACGCGATTCCCGCGTCCTTAAGATGCGCACACTTGCTGAAGTAGCGTCCAGGGCGGAGGTGCGAAGTGACGATGCGAATGCGAAGCGCCCCCGGGAATCCAGGATCGTGGATGAAGGCATTATGCAGATCATTCAACTTTTAAGCGAAGGGTCGGATATTTATCAATCCGCGCTGAGCGTCGCGAACACGTTTCAAAGCCGGTCGTTAAACCCCGAGGAGGCGAAATTCGCGATCTGGGAAGTCCTGCAGCGCCGGGGGCGACTGAGCGAACCGGTAAGGAGGCTGGGAGAAAGGGTGACCGGCTATCCGCTGACGCCTCAATTTTATGAATTATTCCATGATTTAGTCAGGATCGCGAAACACCATAAGGATACGGACCTTGTGAATCAATGGTTTTCGGAAGGGGAAGATGCCGGCGCCGATTACACGGAAGAGCCGGATTTGACATTGAACGATGCGGTGACCGGCTTGTTATATGATTTGGAGCGTTCCGGCAATCAGGCGTTGAAGTCAAACAAGGAGACGGAGAAAATCGTTCATCAGCTTGAGCAAATCAAAGAAACCATTAAGTCGGCGCGTTCGGAATTGAGATCCTCTTTCGTCATCGCCAGACCGGTGGCGGTGCGGGAATCGAACGGTATGACTCTGGGCATCAAATTTATGGAAATCAACACCCGACGCGGTGTGTATGAAATATTTAAGCAGATCATCAGAGATCAGACGCGCGACCCCAACGCTTGGAG
>JBFHCO010000170.1:0-3682 GCA_041585205.1 Candidatus Omnitrophota bacterium
GCCTACTTGACGCAAGATCCCAATTCCCGCGTGGCTTGCGAATGTCTCGTGACAACCGGCAGCCTGATCATTGCCGGAGAAATTACCAGTAAAGCCAGCGTGGACGTGCCTGAAATCGCACGCAACGTCATCCGTGATATCGGCTATTCCGACACCGCTTACGGGTTTGATTACAAATCGTGCGGTATTTGGACGGCGCTTCATCAGCAGTCGCCGGACATTGCCATGGGAGTGGATACGGGAGGCGCGGGTGATCAGGGCATGATGTTCGGTTACGCAAGTGACGAAACGCCGGAATTTATGCCGATGCCGATTCTTTTAAGCCATCGGTTGGTGCGCCGATTGGCGGAGGTTCGCAAGAAAAAAGAAGTTTCCTATTTGCGTCCGGACGCCAAAAGTCAAGTCACGATCGAATATGACGATGGCCGGCCGGTGCGCGTAGACGCGGTTGTCCTGAGTGCTCAACATGATCCGGACGCGTCGCAAAAACAAATCGAGAAGGATTTGCGGAAGCTGGTTGTGGAAAAAGTCATCCCTCACAATCTCTTGGATGCGAATACCAAGATTTATGTCAACCCGACGGGCCGTTTCGAAATCGGCGGTCCGCACGGTGACACCGGTTTAACGGGACGCAAAATCATCGTAGACACCTACGGTGGTGTCGGGGCCCACGGGGGAGGCGCTTTCAGCGGCAAGGATCCTTCCAAAGTGGATCGTTCCGCATCTTACATGGCGCGGTATGTGGCCAAAAATCTTGTCGCAGCGGGCGTAGCAAAGCGCTGTGAGGTTCAAATCGCATACGCCATCGGTGTCGCGGAGCCGGTTTCGGTGATGGTGGATACCGCCGGAACGGGAAAATTAGCCGATGAAGCGATTGTTAAAGCGGTGCGCAAGGTTTTTAATTTGACGCCCGGGGGAATCATCGAAAAGCTCAAGCTGCGACGTCCCATCTACCGTCAAACGGCGGCCTACGGTCATTTCGGCCGCAATGAAGAGGGGTTTACATGGGAACTGCTGGACAGCGTTGAGAAGATAAAAAAGGAACTGAACTTAAAAAATAATCCAGGAATAGGCGGAACAACTCATGAAATGCGATATCAAGAAAGCCACATTAGCTCCTGAAGGAAAAAAAAGAATACTTTGGGCGGATCGGATGATGCCGGTACTCCGCATGATCCGGGCCCGGTTTGAGAAAGAAAAGCCGCTCAAGGGGGTGCGGATTTCCGCGTGTCTGCACGTCACAACCGAAACAGCAAACTTGGCGCGCACCTTAAAGGCGGGCGGTGCGGATGTTGCGTTATGCGCTTCCAATCCTTTGAGCACTCAAGATGATGTTGCCGCATCACTCGTGAAGGATTACGGTATTCGAACCTATGCGATCAAAGGCGAGGATCATAAAACCTATTACCGTCATATCCGGGAAATCTTGGAACATGAACCAAATCTGACCATGGATGACGGCGCCGATCTGGTATCGGAATTACACGGTAAAATGAAAAGTCTTTTGAACGGTATTATCGGAGGCACCGAAGAAACAACCACCGGAGTCATTCGCCTAAGAAGTCTTGAAGAAAAAGGCCTTCTGCGTTATCCGATCATCGCCGTCAACGACGCGGACACAAAACATTTCTTTGATAACCGTTATGGGACGGGTCAATCCACCATCGACGGCATTCTGCGCGCAACAAACGTTTTACTCGCGGGATCTGTTTTTGTGGTGGGGGGTTACGGTTGGTGCGGCCGTGGTTTGGCCAACCGCGCTCGCGGTATGGGGGCGCATGTGGTAGTTACGGAGACCGACCCTTTACGCGCCCTTGAAGCCGTGATGGATGGCTTTGAAGTGATGAGCATGAAAGAGGCTGCTGTAAAAGGGGATATTTTCGTGACGGTCACGGGCAATCTGAATGTTATCCGTGCCGAGCATTTCCAAAAGATGAAACATGGCGCGATCATTTGCAATTCAGGCCATTTTAACGCCGAAATCGATATTCCGGCACTCAAGAAACTTTCCAGGAAAAATCGAATGGTCAGGCCGTTTGTTGAAGAGTACATTTTAAAAAATAATCGCAGCATTTTCTTGCTGGCTGAGGGAAGACTGGTCAATTTGGCGACTGCGGAAGGGCATCCGGCCTCTGTCATGGATATGTCTTTTGCCAATCAAGCGTTGTCTGCCGAATACATGGCTAAATCGGGTGAAATGATGGAGCGACGCGTGTATAAAGTTCCGGAGCCGATTGACAGGGAAATCGCGAGGTTGAAGCTTGCTGCCATGGATATTTCAATAGATCAGTTGACCGGAGAGCAGAAAAAGTATTTGGCATCCTGGGAAGCCGGCACCTGATTTTTATTCATAAGTATTGAAACAAAAAAACCTCATACGATAATCGTATGAGGTTTTTTTGTTAATAAAAATGTCGGATAATCAATCTGCGGCGTAATGTTCCTCCGCCCTTAAATCGTAGACATAGATATGCAGGTCATGCGCGACGCCATTAATGTCCACGACATGCTGAGGGAGAGTTGCGATGCGTACGAAACCCATCTTTTCAAATACGGTCATGGGCTGCTTTTGCTCCGCCATAAATTCACCTTGTAATTTCTGAATGCCGGAATCCAAAGCGACTTGCACCATTTCATCCACCAGTAACGTTGCCAGTCCCTTGCCGCGGTGCTGAGGGTGGATGACGCATCGTACGACTCCAATATGGCTCATCCAACCGCCCCGGTTTTGATGCAGGGTGCAGTCTCCGATGATCTTACCGTTGATTTCAGCAATCAAAGGTAACGTCATGTCATAATTCAAAGCTTCAACCCATTTGTGAATCACATCGGGATTTTTGACGTTGTCGCGGAGATAGGAAATATCTTCGGAAGGAATGGATTTGAAAAAGTCAACGAGCGCTTGCTCATCTTCCGCGATCATGGGGCGGACAATGACGCGCGTGCCGTCTTTGAGCTTCATTTGTTTTGGGTAACGCTCTTCGAGTACCAATTCCAACATATCAATAGTCTAAATGAAAAGGACGTTTTTGACAAATGCAATAAAGGGGATCGGCATGACGCCCATCACAAAGGTACCGGCCAGCATCAAAACCAGGGCAAACTGCAAAGAGGCAGGATGAGCGATGGGTTCTTGTCCGCTCGCAGGAACTAGATACATGACGCGTACCACTCGAAAATAATAAAACGCGGCAATAGCGCTGTTGACCGCGGCTGCAAGTGCGAGGGTAATGAATCCGGCTTCGATGGCACTGGCAAAAACATAAAACTTTCCGATAAAACCGGCAAGCGGAGGTATGCCCGCCAGCGAAAGTAAAAAGATGGTTAGGGATGCAGCCAGGAAAGGCGCTCGCTTCGATAATCCCGCATAAGAATCAATTTCGTCATTTCCCAGCGATTGGGAAGCGATGATCACGACGATAAATGCGCCCAGATTCGTGAAGGCGTACGCGATCAAATAAATCAATACGGCTGAGATTCCTGTTTCGGTGAATGCCGCGACGCCCATGAGAATATAACCCGCCTGCGCGATGCTAGAATAAGCCAGCAGGCGTTTAATATTGGATTGAGCGATCGCTGAAATATTTCCAACCGTCATGGTCAGGATGGCCAGCGCCGTGATGATGGCGCTCCATTCAAATCCCATCTGAGGAAAGGCGTTGGAAAGCACGCGGATGAGGAC
>JBFHCO010000171.1:0-3602 GCA_041585205.1 Candidatus Omnitrophota bacterium
CGGACCGCGATAACGGCGTCATCTTGCTGATCTTTCAAAATGAACGCAGCATCCGAATCGAGGTCGGATACGGTTTAGAAGGGGTGCTGCCCGACGCGCTTGCGGGTCAAATCGTTCAACAGGTGATCGTTCCCCATTTTCTGCGGAACGAATTCGAGAACGGCGTATTGGCGGGCGTATCCGCGATCATCCGGGCGACCGAAGGCGAATTTGCGGCAAGCCCGGCCGGCGGGCGGGGATGGACGCGCGAGGAAATTGAAGCGCTGAAAATCCGCGGAGATATCCTGCTTGCGGTTGTGGGCAGCATCGTTTTTGTCTTTTTCATCATTGATTGGCTACGTTACCGCCGTTATCTCAAGGACCATCGGATTTACCGGAATCGTTACACTTTCTGGGAATGGTGGTTCCGATTCGCGCTGCTTTTGTTTGTCTTAAGCATCTTGTTTAGAATGATGTTTTATGCCATGCTTTTCTCCCGCGGCGGCTATTACGGCGGACGCAGCGGTTTCGGCGGTTTTTCAGGAGGAGGAGGCAGTTTCGGCGGGGGCGGGGCAAGCGGCCGCTGGTGAGGAAATAAAATGAAAATCGAACGCAGTCAAGATCCCATTTTATTTTTTTCGAAAAGCGAAAAGGGTAAAATCATTCAAGCCATTCGCGATGCCGAGATGCAGACGTCCGGTGAGATACGGCTGCATCTGGAACGCAAGGCCAAGGAAGATATTCTTGCGCATGCCCAGCAGGAGTTCGAACGTATCGGAATGACCCGAACGAAATATCGAAACGGCGTATTAATCTTTATCGGGATTCGCAGCCGGCGTTTTGCGATATTGGGAGATGAGGGTATTGACCGGAAAGTGCCAGCCGGTTTTTGGAATTCCGTCGTTGAAGAAACGGCGAAAGCCTTCCGGGAAGACCGTTTTGCGGATGGTTTAACCGGCGCCATTATGAAAATTGGTGAAAAATTGAGAGAATACTTTCCGTATCATCGCGAAGATGTGAATGAGCTTCCCGATGAGATTTCTTATTCAGCTTGAAAAAACATGAAGAATGAAAAAATTTTGTTGATTGAAGATGAAAAAAATATCGCCGAGCTTGTGAAATATAATCTCGAACAAGCGGGATTCCGGGTCAGCGTGGCGATGACGGGAGACGAGGGGCTGGACGAGGCCCGTAAAAGAAAGACGGATTTGGTGGTGCTTGATCTGATGCTTCCCGGTCTGGACGGCTTGGAGATTTGCAAAATTCTCAAGCAAAACGAAAAAACGGCTTCGGTTCCGATCATCATGCTCACGGCAAAAGGCGAGGAAGCGGATCGCATCGTCGGACTTGAACTCGGCGCGGATGATTATATGACAAAACCTTTCAGCCCCCGGGAACTTGTCGCGAGAGTGAAAGCGGTGTTGCGGCGGTCGCAAGAGAAGCCGGCAGCGAAAGTTTTTAAAGCGGGTACCTTGGAGATCGATCGCGATAAGCATCAAGTCCGGTTAAAGGGTAAGGAAATGACGCTCACATCAAAGGAGTATGACTTGTTGCTCGCTCTCGCGGACGCCAAAGGCAGGCTTCTCAGCCGGGAACAGTTGCTCAACGACGTATGGGGTTATGATTCCGCGCTCAATATCGAAACACGCACCGTGGACATGCATATCGGGCAACTGCGAAAAAAATTGAAAAATGAATCCAAACGAATCATTACCGTGAAAAATGCGGGTTACCGTTTCGACCTCGACTGAGGAAACTGCGTTATTTTATGAAGTGGCTGATTCATCCCAATTTTAGAAAAAGTGTTCTGGCTCTCATCGCGGTATTTCTCCTCTTGATTTTAGTGACCGGTTTTGCATTGCCGTCAGGAGTTCTCGGTTTTCTGTACGGAGCGGGTCTGGTAATCCTGATCAGCTTGCTCGCGCGCCGTCAAACGTCCGGTCGGATCCAAAAAGTAACCCAGGTTGCCGAGAAGTACGCCCGCGGCGATTTGTCAGAAAAGATATTCATTGATTCAAAGGATGAATTGCATCATTTGGCGGACGCCCTTAATCGTATGGCGTCCTCTCTACAGGACCGGATTCTGGAAATGGAAGGAGAGAAAACGAAAGTTTCCGCTATTCTGGAAAGCATGGCCGAAGGCGTGATTGCGGTCGGAAAGCAAAACGAAGTATTGCTTATGAATCCCAGCGCCGAAAAAACATTTGATACAAGAATCAAAGATGCGATCGGTAAAAGCCTGCTTGAAGTCACGCATAACAGGCAAATTGATGACTTAATGACCGGAGCTGTTCAAGCCCAGTCGGTTCAAACCGCCGAAATTATATGGAATCACCCGGAAAGAAAAATTTTAAAGGCGCACGCCATCGGAATTTCTAAAAGACAGAAGGATTTAGCCGGCATTCTCGTTTTTTATGACATGACCGAGTTGAGAAAGTTGGAAGATCTGAGAAGGGATTTTGTCGCCAATGTTTCGCATGAATTGCGGACACCGTTGACATCCATCAAGGGCTTTATCGAGACTTTATTGGGAGGCGCTCATCAGGATACGAGACAAAGTGAATCATTTTTAAAAATGATGGAAGAAGACGCCGCACGGCTGAATCGTCTCATCGACGATTTACTGGAACTTTCTAAAATCGAATCCAAAGAGGCGGTGTTCCGGAGCGAGCCGGTTGATCTCGCCGAAGAGGCCGGAAAGGTCCTGGTGCTATGCCGGGGACAATTGGAGAAGAAAAGAATCGACTTTGAAAGCCGTTTGTCCAAAACTTTGCCGAAGGTTCGCGCCGATAAAGACAAGCTGCAGCAGGTGCTCATTAATTTGATGGATAATGCGGTCAAATTCAACAAAGACGGCGGCCGTGTCATTTTGGACGCCAAGCCGGAGAACGGTTATCTCCGGATTTCCGTTGAGGATACGGGAACAGGCATTCCTGAAAGAGCCGTTCCGCGCGTTTTCGAACGGTTCTACCGTGTCGACAAGGCGCGGTCGCGTCAATTAGGCGGGACGGGATTGGGACTTTCGATTGTCAAGCATCTGGTGGAGGCGCACGGCGGTCAGGTTGCTTGCGAAAGCAAAGTTGGTCAGGGCTCCGTGTTTTCTTTCACGCTGCCGACGGTTTAACGGGCTTTGTTGAGCAGATTGAATTTGAAGGAAACCGCGAAAAAGATCCCGATTCCGATCAAGTAGAGTACCCATCCCACATTATAGTGGAAAAACCACACAAACAGACTTTCCGCCGCGTTCACATTCCATTTTTTGGCAACCCACACGCCGACCATAAAAAAAACCGTCACCCGTGCGACATTCAAGATAAACATATAAAAAATACCCGCCAAGTAGATGGAAATAATTTTGACCGGGGAATAAAGCTTCCAATCGAACATCAGCATCAGCGAAAAAACAAAGATAAAAAAGAAAATACCCTCTAGACCGCTGCAAGGCCACCAGATCGCCGCGGAAAGCACCGGGTGAGCGATGATGTAGGGTTCAGGAACGGGGATGACCTGCATGCCGATCAGCTTGAGAATATGAAATGAAATCAGGGTGGTCGGGCCGGAAAGATATTCCCAAATCCGAGGATTCAGGATTTGATAAAAGTAATAAGATGAGCCCGCGAGAA
>JBFHCO010000172.1:0-3506 GCA_041585205.1 Candidatus Omnitrophota bacterium
CCCTTGAAGCTTACCTTGATTTATGATACTTGATTCATAAAGTAACGGTCAGCGCGGATCCAAGGACATGCACTTCATTCCAATCCGTGCCGGACCGGTTGCTTTTCAGCATGTAATAGAGCGTTAAAGACAGGTGGTCATTCAAATGGGTCGACGCGCCCAATTGTACGCGGTTCTGATTAAAGGCGTCGTCGGATTCATAGAATATTTCTTCCGATGCGAAGGGTTCTAATTTTATGGCTTTCACCGGAATTACATAGCTCAGGCGCAACTGATTGCGGTAGCGCCAGCTGTCAAAGGTGTTGCGGTTGCGGTAGGCGATACGGTGCCGGTTTTTAAGACGGAACTGCTTCCAGTCCGCTTTCAAATTCGCTTCAATCAGCCAGCGGTTTTCGTTCGTGTGCCTGCCCTTGGAATCCTTGGAGCGCTCGTACTTAAAGAAAGGTCCCGCATCAAAATAGCGGTTCAGCTTCCAGAGAAAACCCGCCTGTACATTGGCAAGAAAGGAGTCGGAAAAATTATCCCGCAGACGCTGCTCTCCGTCGACGCGCAATTGAATGGGTTCCGCCACATCCATTTTAAGCTGATAGGAATGCCAGTATTGCCAGTCATCCTGAGCGCCGGCGGCATGAACGCCGGACAAGAGCAGTAACAAAGATATGAGGGCAACTCTATGAAGCACAGACAATCCCCTATTCATCCGAAGTAATTTTAAAAAAGGGTTTACTCCCGGTCTTTGCGGCGGTGAAAAGAGGATTTCTTGCGCGGACCGAAACCGCCCTGCCCCTGCTCCCGGTGACGACCGGTGAATGGTTTGTAAAACGGCCGGTCTTGGGAATATCCTCGGCCCTGGGAATGTCCGCCGGCTCCGCCCGGACCCTGTTGGCGGTTAAAGTGGCCGCCGTGGCGATACGGTTTTGAAAAACGCTTGCCTTCAAAAGGCCGCTTGGACGGCTGCCCGCTTTGGGCGATTAAAATATCGATTTTTTTTTCAAGATAAACCATGCGCTGCTCGATTTTTTTTACCAGCGCCAATAAATCCAATTCTTCCGGTGCGTCGCCGCCCGCTGCTTCCTGTCCGTGTCTAGTCATAAAATCCTTTCCTTTTTTTGCTCAGCCTGCCGCCTGGGGGTGATGCCGTATGGGCTGATTTAACTTTATAACAGAAAGGCCGATAATTACAAGGTCTTAAGAAAGGACACCTTATGCGGCCATTCCTGGCGCTTTGGCATTGGTTCGATTCCGTGTTTTTACCCACCGAAGAAACACCGTGGCAAGAAGCCGGTAACGGAAGCCGAATCTCTTTCGAGCGCTCACTTCAACTCACCGAGCTTTGATCGGTTTTTCGTAAAGTCATACCATAAGCGCTGAAGCCGGCGCCGAATGAAAATAGCGCCGCCGTTTGCCCCGCCTTAAGAGGACTTTGCTCAATCATGTTTTTTAGCACAAAGAGAATGCTGGGTGAAGACATATTGCCGTAGCGGCGAAGCACTGCCCGCGAGCTCGCGAGACGCTCGGAATCCAGACCGAGGGCTGTTTGGATTTCATCCAGCACGCGGCGACCGCCCGGATGCACGCCGTAATGGTCAAAAGGCCTCTCGTTTACAGCCCGCAATTTGTCCGCGAGCTGTTTGACCGCTTCGGCGGCGATATCCGGCACGGTGCGGTTGATGACGTTACGCAGCCGCGCGTTGTGGCTTTGAAACCGCAAATCATCACGGTATTCAGGCCACAAAAGCGATTCATAATGCAGGATTTCGCAGCCCTGTTCCCCGTCGCAATTGGATAACAGGCAGGCGGCGGCACCGTCCGAAAATAACGCGTTGGATAAAATCAAATCAATCTCATCCCCCCAGGATAGCGCGGCCGAACAAACCTCGACGCATAAAACCAGCACGCGTGAAGCGGAATGCGTTTGCAAGTATTGCTGCGCGGCGCGCAACGCCGGTAAGGCCGCTCCGCATCCGAGGCCCACCAAGTCGAGTGAAAAAATATTTTCTCTCAGTTTTAAGCTCTCTGAAATGTAAGAGGTAAGACCCGGGCAAAGATAACCGGTGCAGGTTGTGATAATCAGTCCGTCCAATTGCTCGGGATTAAGCTCGGCTGCGTGCAAGCATTTGATGGCGGCTTCGGTTCCGAGCTCAGTTGCCACTTGGGCGAAGCGCCGGTTTGCCTCATCCGGACTTTCGGTATTGACCGTTTGGAGATCCGGCATGCCGAAATGACGTGTTTCAATCCCCTTGTCGGAAAGAAAACGTTTATAAAAAAGCTGGGCGTGGCCGGAAACGCGAGGATTACCTTGAACGCTTTCCAGTATCTTATCCTGCCGCCAGCGGGTTTCCGGATTGGCCGTCGCCATCGAGACCAGCCGGACGCTTTGAGGTATCATTCTTTTCCGCTATTTTTTTTGAATCGTTGGATGATTTCGTCAAAATGAGCGCGCTCTTCCTTGGAAGGTTTTTCAACGTCATGGATGACGCGCCCGTATTGACCATTATGATACGAAAGCGCATTTTGGCTTTCATCTACGGAGATATCGCATACTTCGCCCACAAACATCGTGTGGTCGCCCAACTTGATTTCCTGCACAACGTTGCATTCCAGATTCAACACCGCGTCTGCGACCATAGGGGCTTTGATTTTACGACCCTGGTAAAATTTAAATCCGAGTTCTTTGAAGGCCGCGATCTTATCAACCTTCTTGCCGCTATACCCCCCGGCGAGGCTGGAGAGCACATTCTGTTTGGTTGACGCCAGGCTGACGCCGAAGTGTCTGCCCCGGTGAATATTCTCATGCGTTGCGTCTTTCGCGCTTACGCAGACGGCTACGAGACCCGGACTGTAGGACAGGTGATGCGTCCATTCGCAGGCCATGACATTGGGCCCGAAAGGTCCGTCGCTGGTGAGCAGCCCGACATTGGTAATAAACCGCTTTGAGGCCTTTTCGCCCCATGCTAAATCCATTTATGACCTCTGCAATTTAAAACCATCATAGCATCAAATGCGGCTATACGCTGCCAGCGCCTTCTTTTTGGCGATGTCGTGATTGACAATAGGTTTCGGATAATGTTCGCCGAGGCGCAATCCCGCCTTCTTGAGCACCTCCGGGGGCGCTTCCCAGGGCCGGTGAATCCACGTATCGGGAAGCGCCTTGATTTCAGGAATCCATTTGCGTACATAAGCCCCTTTGGCGTCATATTTCATGCCTTGCAGTACGGGATTAAAAATGCGAAAAAAAGGCGCTGCGTCCGCACCGCAGCCGGCCACCCATTGCCAGCCCATGGTGTTGTTGGCCAAATCCGCATCCACCAGCGTATCCCAGAACCAGCCCGCACCCTTGCGCCAATGAATCATTAAGTCTTTCGTCAAGAAGGAGGCGACCACCATACGCACGCGATTATGCATCCAGCCCGTGCGCCAGAGCTCGCGCATGCCGGCATCGACAATCGGATAACCGGTGCGCCCCTTTTGCCACGCCTTGAGTTTCGCGCCGCCGCCGGCCCAGG
>JBFHCO010000173.1:0-3473 GCA_041585205.1 Candidatus Omnitrophota bacterium
CCCTTGACCGTGGCCAGCACAATTTTCCCTTTTTCCTTTCCATCCGCTTTTTCCATAAACCGTTCGAGATAGGCCACGGCCCTTTTCATTACCTCGGCTGATTGCAAGACGAAAGGCAGCTGCATCTTTCCCGCTCCGAATAAGTCGCCGACCACCTTCATCCCATCCAACAAAAAGCGGTTGATGATGTCCAACGCGGGGTATTTTTTTAACGCTTCGTCGAGATCCGCTTCAAGATTTTCTTTATCTCCGTCGATGATGCGGTTTTTCAGCGCTTCCTCGATTGTCTGCGCCTTTTTCCGAACTTCCTGTTTTTGTGAGGTCCCGGCCTGTTTCTCAAAATATCCGATGAATGTCTGCAGCGGATCTTTGCCGTTATTCCATTGGTTATAGATCAAATCCCGGGCAAGCTGCTGTTCCCGCTCCGCGATTTTGAACAACGGCATGATTTTTTTGGCGTGCACGATGGCTGCATCCAGACCGGCTTCCATGGCAAGATGTAAAAAAACGCTATTCAGGATATGTCTTGCGTGCGGCGCCAAACCGAATGAAATATTACTCACACCTAAGATGGTTTTAACATCCGGCAGCTCTTCTTTGATCGACCGGATGGCTTCGAGCGTTTCGACCGCGGCGTTGCGGAATTCAGCGTCTCCGCTGCCGATCGTAAACGTAAGCGCGTCAAAAAACATATCCTCTCCGCGTATGCCGTACTTTTGCGTGGCAAGGTCATAAATGCGCTTGGCGATCGCCAACTTGTCCTTTCGATCCTTCGCCATCCCCTTCTCATCAATCGTGAGCGCCACCAGCGCCGCACCGTATTTCTTGGCGAGCGGACAAACCTGCTTCATGCGCTCTTCTCCGTCCTCCAGATTAATCGAGTTGATGACGGGTTTTCCGGCTAATCGCTTCAAAGCCTCTTCGATCACGGGTGCCTCGGTGGAATCGATCATAATCGGCACCGCGACGTGCTGGTTGAACAACGCGATGGTTTCCTGCATGTCTTTAATTTCATCGCGTCCCACATATGCCACGCACACATCCACCATGTGCGCGCCTTCGCGGATCGCATCACGGCCTATGCTCACCAGACCTTCGTAATCGTTCCGTTCAAGCAGCTGCTTGAATTTCCTGCTGCCGTTGGCATTCGTTTGCTCACCCACCAAAAGCGGAGGCGGATCTTGCCGGTATGCGCATGCGCTGTACAAACTGGCCGCGGAGCCTTCATGCTTAGGCTTGCGGGGTGACGGATTGAGGCGCCCCACGCGTTTTACAACGGCATCCAAATGCTCAGGCTTCGTTCCGCAGCAGCCCCCCACAATCGCGACGCCGAATTCCTTCACAAACCGCTCGTGAAAATCCGCCAGCTCCGCCGGCGTCAATTTGTAATGCGCGACACCACCTATATTTTCCGGCAGTCCCGCATTGGGTAACGCGGAAATAACCTTCGTGGAATTTTCGCAGAGATACCGCAAATGATCCGCCATTTCAACCGGGCCGGTGGCGCAATTCATTCCAAGAACGTCGATGGGAAACATCTCGAGCGTCGTAATCACCGAGGCCATATCGGTTCCAAGCAGCATGGTTCCCGTGGTTTCAAACGTCACTTGCACCATGAGGGGCAGCCGATTCCCTTGTTCTTTGAAATACTCTTCAGCCGCAATCACGGACGCTTTGGCCTGCAGCAAATCCTGACATGTTTCGATTAACAAGACATCCACACCGCCCATAACCAGCCCATGGATTTGCTCTTTCGTGTTCTTTTTTAATTCATCGAATGGAATGTGCCCTAGAGAAGGAAGTTTGGTTCCGGGACCGATGGAGCCAATGACATAACGCGGGTGGTCCGGGGTCGTATACCGGTCGGCTGCCGCGCGTGCAATTTGAGCGGCCTTTTGATTGATTTCAATGACTTTGTCCCCGATGCCGTATTCGTCGAGATTGAGTTTGCTGGCGCCAAAGGTATCCGTCTCAATCGCGTCGCAGCCCACTTTCAGAAAACTCTCATGAATCTTTTCGATCGCATCCGGTTTCGTAATGACCAGATATTCATTGCACCCGTCCAACCCTCCGAAATCCTCAGGCGTCAGATCGAGGTATTGAATGTTGGTCCCCATTGCCCCGTCAAAGACGAGGACCTTTTCTTTCAATCGTTCGAGAAATGGTTTTTTCATAATTTATTTATCGTGAATCCAGCTTCGGAAGACATCCCTGTCGTCTGCTATGAGGATATGATGCTTGAGATAAAATCCATCAGATGTGTCAGACCGTCTTCGATTTTCACAAATTTCATGCCTAACTCGTTTGATTCCGGCTTGATCCAGGCAACTTCGGCAATGCCATTGACCGGCCCGGACGGCAATTCGAAACGAAATTTGATACGTTGCGCTGATTTGATATTTTTGAATTTTTGCTGATCGATACTGGCGACAAAAACGCCCCCCTTGGAAAGGTTACGCACATACCCCTCGTAAAGAGTTTTTCCGTTCATATCGAAAAGAAAAATGCGGGTCCAAGCTATAATTCTCTGATGGATACGCTTTTCACTCATAGTTCACCTTGACTGCCTTTATGTTTAAAACGATGATCCGGACTGTTTTGAGAATTCTAACTCCTCGCGCGCGGATTGTCTTCCCAAAATCTCATTCCGGTGCGGGAATCGCCCGAACCTCTCTATGATTTGTCTCTTCCGCGGGGTAATCGGCATTCTTCATCAAGATACCGAACCGATAAGTCAAAATAGCTTCAATTCGTTTCTTATTCATGAAAATTATTGTACAATAGATTTCGACCATGATTCGAAAAATCCTTTGCACGTTTTTTGTATGCATACTGGTTGCGGCTGCCGGCTTGATCGTCTGCCTCTCGGTTCCCACCCTAAGGATTTCGCTGGGCGAAGCTCTTATCAACCAGTCCTTGCATGAATATTTCAATGGGTCAGTGCGTCTTACAAACATGCAGATTGACCCTCAATTCAGGATAACCTTGACAGGTCTCAATGCGGATTTCCAGGCTCCGTCAGGGCCCGTTCCCATCAATATTGAACGTATTGCTTCCCGGGGATCCTTGCTGAATTGGCTTGTCTTTAAACCAGTTCAATTTGATTATTACGGAGCCAGAACCTTAGGTTCGATATTTGAGGGCATTGATGGTACGGCGGAAATCAAATTGGGCGAGGATTGGTCCTTTCGAATGAAAGGCAACGTGCGGGGGATGGGTCTCGAGGACTTAGCCCTTTTCAACCCCGCTCAACTTGCCGGATCTAGCGGTAAATTGTCCGGGGATATCACATTGACCTCCGATGCGCGCCAAGATCCCGCATTCGGACTGAGCCTTCGCGTCGAGCGCCCCGGAGGGAATCTTCAAGCGCGTTTTTTCGACGCTTTGTTGCCTTATCTCCCTCAAGCGCCGAACCGCACGCAGGTAGAAAAGATTACTGCGCGGGCCCGGTTTGTGGCCTATCGCGAGGCCGC
>JBFHCO010000174.1:0-3466 GCA_041585205.1 Candidatus Omnitrophota bacterium
GTGATTCCAGAGGGGGTATTTATGCTTCCAAGGGGTTGGATATTCCGGCCGTGGTTAAATTCAAGCAATCAACTAGGCACTTAAAGGCGGCCTATTGCGAGGGTTCCGTTTGCAACATCGTGGACCATGACACGATTACAAATGAGGAGCTATTGGCGCTTGATGTGGATGTGCTCATCCCGGCAGCTCTGGAAGACCAGATTACGGTCAAAAATGCCGGGCATATTCGGGCCAAGCTTATTTTTGAAGCCGCGAACGGACCGATCACGCCGGATGCGGACACAATTCTTGATAAAAAAGGCATCATTGTGGTTCCCGACATTCTGACCAATGCGGGCGGAGCCACGGTCAGCTATTTCGAATGGGTGCAAAATCGGACAGGAAATTACTGGACGCTCGGTGAAGTTCATCAAGAACTCAGAGAGCGAATGGATGTTGAAACGGACAATGTTTGGAACCTGGCACAGGAGAAGAAATTGTCTTTGCGGGTGGCCGCCTATGTTCATGCCTTAAGGCGGATTGAAGAGGCGGTGAATGCCCGCGGAACAAAAACCTTTTATATGGGAGAAGTTTGAAACTGATTTCTTCATAGCGGTCATGCGGCAAATTCATTAAAATGGCTTCATCACGAGGGAGATTCCAATGTTACAAATCATAAATAGCAGGAAAGCGGTTTTTTTTGCACTTGTCTTAGTGACCGTCCTGTCATTGTCAATCCAAGGTTATGCGGAGAGAGCCGATGATGCAGTTAGGGATGAAACCAGGGTGCGCAAATGGGCCGAGCAATATGATTTATTTGAGCCGAGCGAATATGCTTATCACTTTGAGGATAAAGATGTACAACACTGGGCTGAGAGTGGATTGAACGAATCGGATTTAAAAAAGCAGCTAAAGGCGAGGCAAACGGTACGCAAAATTGCGAAGAAGTTGAAATTTAAAGTGATGACCACGGACGGCAGAATGACCGCCGGAACCTTGAGTTATTGGGCAGAGCGGCTGCTTTCCGTCGATCATCCGAAACAAATTGAACACGAGTTCAAACAGTTGCGACTGATCCAGGAAATTGAGATGCGGAAATTGGAGGAAAAGAGCAAACGCAGCGAAATTATCCGGGATGAAAAGCAAATCGAAAGGCTAGCGCGTAAATTCAAGCTTTTTGAGCCCAATGATTATGCGTGGACATTCGAAGAAGGAGATATCGTTTGGTATTCTCTTCAGGGTATGAGTGAAAAAGAGCTTGAAGAGGAATTTCGCGCGAAGTCGGTGGTTCGAAATCTTGCCAAGAGTACCGGATTCCGCGTGGCGGGACCATCCGGGGATATTACATCGGGCGATTTGAGCTATTGGGCCGAATTTCTCTATAAAGGTTCGATGTCAGAAGAACAAATGGAAGAACATTTTACGTTCAATGCCTTAAGGGGCAACAGATGAGATTTACAAGCAAACATCGCCCGGACGCTGCATCGTGAATCAATCCGCTTTTATCAGAACCCTGCCCAGCGTATTGATTTTTCTCTTCGGTGTCGGAATCGCCTATTTTGAATATTTCGACCTCTCGAACTCCACAGAAAAGGATTTCCGAATTCGCTTTAATTTAGATGCAGGGAGCCGCATTTCCGCGATTAAACGTGAAGTGGGATTCGGTTTGGAGGCGATTTCTGCGGTGCGCGCATTCTACGCGAGTTCTCACAAAGTGGAACGCAATGAATTTCAGAATTTTTCAGAATCATTGATCGCAGGACAGACCACGATACAAGCTTTGGAGTGGATTCCTAGAATAAAACATGATGAGCGCGCTGCTTATGAAAACTTGGCCCGAATGGACGGGATCGTAAATTTCACGATTCGAGAGAAAAACGAATTGGGCAAAATTGTGCCCGCATCTATCCGGGATGAGTACTTTCCGATTTTCTTTATTGCACCGGTCGCCGGCAATGAAACCGCATTGGGATACGATCTCGCATCCAACCCCATACGGCGGAACATGCTATGGAGGGCGCGCGATATGAATCAAATGATCGCGTCGCCGCCCATTCAATTGGTGCAAGACCAGAATGATGATGAAATTAGTATTTTGGTTGCCGATCCCGTTTATAAAAATGACATTCCCGTAACGGATATGGCAGCGCGAAGGAATCATTTGATTGGATTCATTGTCGGGGCGTTCCATGTTAGGGATTTGGTGCAAATCGCTTTGGATTATTCGGGAAGCGCCGAAATCGACTTCCATTTATTCGATGAATCCTCGTCGGATGGCACGAAGCTTTTATACCGCTATGTTTCGTATCCGGACCATCCTGAAACATACAGGGTCACGGAAAATACCATTTATTCCTTGATTGACTATCATTATTCGGAACAGTTTTCTGTCGCAGATCGCGTATGGCGGATTGTGGCAATACCCTCCCCGGCGTATTTAAAGTTTAAGGGATCCATCCTTCCGTTATTGGTCGCGGAAGTTATTATCATCAGCGCCCTGTTTTTAAGTTATTGGGTTTGGAAGCGGTTGAATGAAGCCGCTGAAGTTGAGAAAATCGTAAGAATCAGAACGGCGCAATTAATGGAATCCAAGGAAGAGCTTGAACGGAATATTGAGGTGCGGATTCGCACGGAAAAAGCGCGGGATAAGCTGATTCATGAGCTGAAAGAGGCACTGGCGAATGTCAAGACTTTGACCGGTCTCCTTCCAATATGTTACTCCTGTAAGAAGGTGAGGGATGATAAAGGGTATTGGGACCGCGTCGACACCTATTTCAGGAAGCATTCCAATTTACAATTTTCACACGGATTATGCCCCGATTGCGCGGAAGTCGAATTGAAAAAAATTAAAAAGCAAATACATGAAGGCGACGCTTAAAAAACTGAATATGGTGTTTGCGGCCGGAAGCTTCGGGGCTTGTGTAAACAGCCTTGTTTTCATCCTGCTCGCAAAAACGGGGATTATCGCGGCATGCGGCATCGCTTTGACTCCGGCATTTACTATTCAATGGTTTTACCCCAGAGTGGTATGGGGCGGATTATGGGGATTTTTATTTTTAATACCCATCTTGCCTGAGAATCCGAAAAGCCGTGGCCTGCTTTACAGTTTGGCTCCCACGCTCACTCAGTTGTTTTATTTTTTCCCGTTAAATCTGGAAGCGGGCATGCTCGGTTTAAAATTGGGTGCCTTGACCCCCGCGTTGGTCTTTACCGTTAATGCGGTTTGGGGATTAAGCACTGCGCTTTGGATTCAGGCGGCGAGAGAGTAAACCTATCTTTTCATGAAGCAACCCAACCTTTATACGCTCGCCTTTGTTTTTTTTATCGCAGCAATATGTGCAGGAATGTCTTCCCGCCCCGCAGACAAAACATCTTCGGATGAAACGATTCTTATATTCGATGCGGAAATCAGAGAATTCAAACAGGTGCCGAAAGTGGTAAAAGCGGATCGTGAGTGGAAAGCTATTTTAGAGCCGTTTGTCTATTA
>JBFHCO010000175.1:0-3448 GCA_041585205.1 Candidatus Omnitrophota bacterium
AATACCGCGAACGGCTGGATAAATCACCCGCCGCCATTCATATCATTGATAAACAAGGCAAATTCCTCTACGTCAATGAAAAGTGGCAGAAAATTCTGGGATATTCCCTTCAAGAACTTACGGATCGCGAGTTGACGATTTTTGATTTAATGGAGGAAAAGCACAAGGAAAACGCGCGGATCCGGTTTCATGAACGCCTGTCCGGAATGGCTGAAGAAGAACTCACACCCAAAGTGGGGGAGCGCGAATATGTCACGCGAAACGGCAAAGTTATCAAGGCGCAAACACGGGACTTTATCCAACGCCATCCGGGCGGTGAGCCCTATGCCGTTGAAACTCAATTTGAAGACATTACAGCGCGCGTTGAAGCTGAGGATAACTTAAAAGCCACTATCGAGAAACTAAAAACCGCTCTCGGAGAACTCAAGGCCACGCAGGGTTGGCTGATCCGTTCCGCTCAAATGGAATTGGTGGGCTCCTTTGCCAAAAAAGTGCTGAACCGCCTTTCGGATGGGTTTACGGCGCTTTCCTTCGGCACACAGCTGATGCGTGCCGGCGGAACCGTGGAAGAGAATATCGATTCCATGGAACAAGCCGTGAAGCTCGGGGAAGAAATGCTTGAAGAACTGCGCCTGGTGGCCGGTCCTGAGAAACACCGTTTTGTGCCCGTCAAGGTTCGTAAGGTGATTGAAGATACGCTGAGGCTGGGCGACCTTCAATCTCTTATTCATCATCACAACTTGACGGTTGAGACGCATTTTGATGAGGGGCTGATGCCGATATCCGGTGATCAGCCGAGTCTGATGCAGGCCATCCTATGGCTGCTTACCTTCATCGCCAAATCCGGCGTTTCTAACAAAGAACCGCACAAGCTCACCATTGAAACCGCAAATCTTGACGGCCGCGAAGTGAGAATTCTCTTTACGGTCGAAAAGCAATTTATCGACCCGTCGAAATGGGATCAAGTCTTTACCTATGAATCCAATCAGGGGCTCTGGGTCGCGCGCGGCATCGTGGAACGCCATCATGGAACTTTGCAGGTGCTATCAAGCGATGAAGCCACGGGAACGCGATTTGAGATGATTTTTCCGGTTCTGCATACCACGCCTGCTTTTGAAGACGGAGATGCCTTGCGTTCCGAAATGCGTCATCGGCCCGATGATCCGCGGGCGCATGCCAGGGGTGTGGCAGCCTTTAAAAAGACTTTTTTGGAACTTACGGGCCAGCCGGTAGAAAGCGTTCTTTCGTACGGACGCACCATTGCCGGCATTCCCGAACAGGGAATTCGGGGCCAGCCGCTTTTGAGCGAAGGCCGGATGTTGAATATTTTGCACAAAAAACTGAGATTGGGCGTCGGCGGGGGAACAATTTTATTTTTCATCGATGATATTCTGGATCAACTTGAAGAGCTTCGCGAAGAATACGGCGACAGTCCTTACCTTTACTTTCAAACAGATGATGCAGGCCGCACTGCCGCCGATTTCATCGAAGGAGATCCCGATCTGATCAAAATTGCTTTGGAATTGGCGTTTATCGACGACAATGACCATCTGCTGTCCTCCGAAGGATTGAAGCTTAACGCTCTCCGCGCAGCCATCTTCGATTACTTCAAAGCCGCCCGCTCCGAGATTCGTCACGAATCTCGGACGCTTGCGGTGCCTGAAATACAGGTTTCAGGTGCCCGTTCCGAATTGCGCTCAGCCCACGGTAAGGCATGGACCATCTCAAAGGAATCAACGGATGAATTGTGGAATCAGCTTGAAACGGGTTTGATGCGGCCTTTTCCCGACGCTGGGGATTTATGGAATACCGTGCTGGTAAGCAGGGATGCGATCGAGGAATTAGGCAATCACCCGGCTGATCTCCTTTTATGGATCAATACCATATTCTCACTTCAAAACATGCGGCTCCTTTTTGAGACAACCCCGCGGCTCCTTTTTGAGGCAACCTCGGGAGAAAAAAGATGGTCCGCGATTATACACACCCTTGAGAACTGGAGGACCTGGCCTGAATTTGAAGGGTTTGCAGAATTGGACGGTCCGGCCGGCTTGTGGAAGACTTTCCAAGCCATTTCAAGAGGTCTAGTCCGCATTGAAAGGGAACAGGTGCAACCGATTGCCTGGTCGAACCCCGGCGCGGTAAGCCGTATTGGGCGCTATGAAGTCAGCGCGCCCCCATCTAAAGTGTTTTCTCCCCTTCAAAATTATTATCCAGGCGATCAAGCTCTGCACGTTCGCTTTTCGCCCGACGGCAGTAAAGTTGTCGCTGCTCACCGTTACGGAATTGCCTATGTAATTGAAATTGAAACCGGCAAAATCACTAGCTTAAGAGGGCATGAAGGACCTGTAAATTCGGCCTCCTTCTCAAAAGTTGGGAAAAAGATTGTCACGGCCGGCCAAGACCGAACCGTGCGTATCTGGGACAGTGAAATGGGTCGAGAGCTTTTGGTCCTGAGAGGGCATGGCGATTCGGTTCGGTCCTCTGACTTTTCACCGGACGGGCAAAGGCTTGCTTCCGCAAGCCATGATCAAACAGCCCGCATTTGGGATGTGAAAACGGGTCATGAACTGTTGGTCTTACGAGGGCATGAAGGGGCTGTTCACTCCGTCGCTTTTTCTCCGGACGGCAAAAAAATTGTCACGGCCGGCCAAGACCAAACCGTGCGTATTTGGGACAGCGAAACCGGACGCGAACTTTTAGTTATCAGGGGACATACGGATGTGGTTCTTTCAGCCGTCTTTTCACATGACGGAAAAAAAATCGCCAGCGCCAGCCATGATCAAACCGCCCGCGTCTGGGACAGCGAAACCGGCCGTGAGCTTTTGGTTTTAAGAGGGTATCAGGATTGGGTGTTTGCAAGAGGGCATGACGATTGGATGTGGTCAGCAGTTTTTTCTTCGGATGACAAAGCAATCGTCACCGCAAGTCAAGATGAAACGACCCGCATCTGGGACAGCGAAACCGGCCGTGAGCTTTTGGTATTAAGAGGGCATGCGAATGCGGTCATGTCAGCTGACTTTTCTCATGATGGAACCAAAATAGCCTCAGCCGGCCTCGATGAGTCAACCCGCGTGTGGAATTCATCCGGTTTAACGCTTAGTTTTCCGCGTTCTGAAATGAGAATGTTATCCAAAAAAATTCTGGTGGGTGAATCGGAAGGAAAAAATTACTGGTTGCAGATTGATATGAAACCGCGCTATTCCGACGGCCGGCATCCCCGTGATTACGTTATTGTCCTCACCGGACTCAGGGATTCCAACGAGATTTATGATGAAAAGCTCGGAGCCGGCACGATTCGAGATGTTGAAGTTATTTACAGTGTCGAGTTTTTCGATTTTCAGCTGCCCGACAATGAAGCCGCCGATAAGGTTTTTGACCGGGTTATTCAAGAACTGAAAAGACGAACCGCTCTTTCCCGTAGGAGCGGAGTCTCACACTATGGATATAT
>JBFHCO010000176.1:0-3438 GCA_041585205.1 Candidatus Omnitrophota bacterium
AAGAAGTTGCAGCAAATGAAAGAAGCTGAACTTGTGCGCAAGTTTGAAGCGATGACCGACGATGACAAAGAGAAATTGGGTTTACCCGAAGGGCATCCAATGGGGGTTCATATCATCACGCAAGCGGATAAGACGTCGAATTTCAATAGGGTCGTCAACCGGCTGATCGATAGCGGAAGAGGGAATCCCGGTAAATGGATCTATTTGGGCATTCAGCAAAACGGAAACATACCCCTCAGTGATAAAAAGGGTGTGACGGATACGATGGCGCATCAAATATTCAGAACGCATGAAGTTTATCAATCGGACTTTAAGGGTCAAAAGAAGACGTATTATGCCAAAAGAACCGCTCCGATCACGGAAGTGAATGCGGGTAAGAAACTGCTGGCCTTAACCGAGTTCTTAAGAATGTTCGGAGACGGCATCATGGTCCCTGAGGTCCCGGCTGAGACGTATGCGGGGCATGATTACCGTTACGAAACTTTCCGGCAATGGGGTATCGGCGGCGCTGTGGCGCTTTCGGTTTTAGCCGCCTTTGTCAGTCCGGTTTGGATTGCGGCAGGCGCGGGGCTTGTTTTAATCGGTGCCATCCTGCATGCCCTGATGGTGTCCGGAAGCACGAAGCGCGTTCGGGATAAAGACGGCAAAAAACTTTCCGGTGAGGTTTCGCCTGAGTCCAAGGGAAGTATGGCCGCTTTCGAAATCGTCTATGCCGACTTGGAAGCCATGGGTTTTGTCAACAGACAGGGTTTCGATGGTACGGTTGAAGGCGGCTCGAAAGTTTATGTCAGCTCGCATGCGCGTGAGCGGTATCACGCCTATTTTCAAGCGTTGGCAGCACGCGCGATTGATCCGCAGAAAGATGAATTTAAATATCATTACACGCAAAACACAGAAACAGGTGAGTGGGTCATCGGCCGTGAGCATATCCGCACCGGCCGGACTTTGAATATCCCCGTTGTTTATGAATATGAAACCAAAGTGCATCTCGATCAAAAGCGGGATCAGGATATCGCGGATGAAAAAACGAAGCAATTATGGGGACTGTTCTTGCTCGACGATAAAAACACGGTCGGCATGCTTGTCGATGAAGCAGTCCGCTGGTTTGCCAAGAAAAATATGATTGAGATACCCGAGGATGTTTTTATTGATTCTCAAATCAACCCTGTCGTGCGTGCGGCAATCACGGGTCATTTTGGAAGGCCGAATACGATTGCTGCCTTTGCGGAAATTATGGAAGAGATGAATCCGGCTTACCATTCGGTTCGGAAAGCGGCGCATGAAATGGCTGAAAACCCGTGGGCCGCTTTCGGGCAGCCGATTTACAGCATTTCCAACCCGCTTGAGACGAAATTTGCGCAACTGAGCGCGGATGCGGCCGTGACGGGCGCCTTTTATGCGGATGCGACGAATTATTATGCGCGCGGCCGCGCGAATTTTACGGGCAAGGGCCCGCTGATCTTAGACCGCTGGCTGCATGGTGTAAGAGAGGCGCATCAAAAAATTCATCTGGCCTACGCCAAGGGAACGCTGGCCGGCCTGTTTGTCGGTGCGGCGGTTGCCGGGTTGATATTCGGACCGGTGGGTATCGGTTACGGAATGTTAGTCGGATATGTTCTCGGCGGTATTATTCTCGCAAATTTTGAAATGCGCTTTTACGGCGGATCTTTCGGCGTGCTTTTCTATCCGGAGCTCTCTCATGATTATGCCGAAGGCAGCTCGGCCGGTGCCGTGACGCTGAAAAATTCGCTCGTACAGGAAGACGCGGTAAAGACTCTGAAAGATCAGATAGACAGGCAGCCGACGCGCTGGTTCCAGGGAGTCATCGCTTACTGGAGGCATATGCTCGGCGCCGGTGTGACCTTGCTCGACCGCTGGCTGATGGCGCTTGCCATGAAGATGTATGTTAATGATCTGATCCTGCTTGGCTGGATGCTGGGAGGGCTGAGCGCCCTGACCATCTCAGGGCTCTCGGACCGCATTCTTCCTGTCGAACGCCTGCAGGAATTCAGCAATCGCGAAACATTTGCCAAGGTGTGGGCGGAAACTATTTGGTTTATTTCACCGGCATTGGTCGGAGTGGCTGCGTTTGTGATTGCGGCAGCGGTCGGTTTCAGGCAGCAATTACTGGTGCGTGATGAAGACGGAACGCTCCGCATTCATCTCGGAAGGTTGATGCCTCCGCTGATGATCACATTGTCAATCAGTTTGATCGCTTATGGCATGGTGAGCATACCGATTGTGGCGGCCTTGTTTTTGACGGCGGTTCCGGTCATGATTTACTTTTCAATTTTTGCGGGAGCGAAGCGGGGAGATTCCGCGGGCAGCCGTGACTGGCGCGAAAAGACGCGGCTGTTGGCCGAAACAACACTGATCTACATGAATCTGCCTTATATTACAGCCTCCCATTTTCCGGAAAACCTGCTCAGAGTGCTGGCAGGCGGGGCGCCTCCGCGGGAAGCAAGCATGTCGCGGGCGGATCAATTTGTCTATACAGCGCTGATCTCGACGGCCATCGTCGCAATATTCTCTGCCGTGGTTCTGACTGTCTCGATGCCTATGGTGTGGTTCATAACCGCAACGATTTTGATAATTCCGGTTTCAGTGTACTTGGGCGCGCGGGCGAGCGGGCACTATATACCCGTAACCTGGCTGCTTGTCGGATCATTGGGGTTGACGCTTTCCTTATGGGGATTGAGTCTCCTTTGGTATCCCGCTTTTTTTGCTGAGCTTATCTCTTTAGCGACCGCGATCGTCGGTCCGTATTTTCCGGGGCTTATTCCTTATCTGAATTCGGTTGCATCATGGCTTAGCGGCGGATCGCCTTGGGTGCTGCCGATTGTTCTTTCAATCAAGTTATGGCTGACCGTCAAACTCGGTGAAATCGCCAAGAAATCCACCGATATTCTGAAGGAATCACTGCCATGGAGAGGTTTTTCCATGGTTGCCTCAGCAAGCACAACACTATCGCTGTATGACGCGGCCAGGATGACGTTCGGTTCTTTTGTCCTGTTTAATTTTGTGGCGCTGGGAGCGATTCTGTTCTGGTCCAACCACTGGGTACTTTTGTGGGGCGCCACTTTCTTTGCGAGTTGGGCTTTTGGATTCATTAATGTTTGGTATACCTCAAAGCCTTTGGGCTGGGATCCGAGCATGAATCGGGCGGAGCATGAAAAATGGATCAAGACCAATGTGATCCCTGATTTATTCAGTGCGGAAATCAAAGCGCGCACGGAGCAAGAAGACGCCATCAAAGAAGCCGATGCTGTGAATGAGATTGCGCAAAACTTATTCGAACAGGCGCAACATGAAGCGGATATGATCGCTCAGGAAATTACAGGCGCTCAAGCGGGCGAGGACTTTGAAGAAATTTCGCGAGAGGCTTATAAATCCATTTTGCGCCGGGATTTTATATCAAGATCGCCTTTCCCCAGGAAG
>JBFHCO010000177.1:0-3394 GCA_041585205.1 Candidatus Omnitrophota bacterium
CCATCGTGCCCGCCATCGCAGGGGGGATTTAGCCTTGGCCAAAAAAGCCTTTCATTTGTTTTTCCCGCAAAAATTGATCAAAGAACCGATTATGTTTATGGTCGCCAAGCAATATGACCTTTTGCTCAATATTCGCCGCGCCAAGATTACGGCAGAAGCCGGAGAAGCCACGATCGAGCTTGAAGGCGATGCCGCCCAAATCGCGAAGGCCGAGCAGACCTTTAAAGACAAAGGCGTCAAAGTCGAATCCGTTTTAGGGGATATCGTCGAAGGCTGAACGTGCGACCAACCTTATTAATTTGATCGAGTATGACACCCACATTGAGTTTGATCGAAGAGTTAAAGCAACGCGTCCTCGGTGGGGGCGAAGTTTCTTTTGAGGAAGCCCTAAAGTTAATCGAAATAGAACAGTCCGAAGAAATTGATAAGTTGCTTGAAGCTGCCCGCGAGATCACCTTCCATTTCAATTCCGACGAACCCGGCCTGTGTTCACTGATCAATGCGAAAAGCTATCTGTGTGCGGAAGACTGCGGTTTTTGCGCTCAATCCGTGCGTTTTGATACGCGCGTGAACCGTTATCAACTCATGGAACCCGATGAGGTCGTGAAGGCAGCCAAAGAATTTGAAAAGAAGGGCGCGCAGAATTTTTGCATTGTAACGAGCGGCGGCGATCTTTCCGAAAAAGAATTTGACCAGATTATCGTAATTTATAAAAGGCTCAAACAAGAAACTTCGATGAATTTGGACGGTTCACTCGGTTTTCTGACGGAAGACAGAGTGCGCCGCCTGAAAGAAGCCGGCGTGAGGCGTTACAACGACAATCTTCAAAGTTCGAGAGAATTTTATCCCAAGATCGTGTCGACGCACTCCTATGACAAGCGCCTTGAAACATTAAGAATGCTTCAGTCGGGGGATATGGAAATTTGTTCAGGCGGCATTCTCAATATGGGCGAGACCCGAGAAGACCGTGTGAAGCTAGCATTCGAATTAAAATCTTTCAAACCGCATTGTTTACCCATGAATATTCTCAACGCCCGTCCGGGGACCCCTCTTGAGAATCAAACGCAGGCGGATCCCGTCGAAATGATCAAAACCATCGCTGTTTTCAGGTTTATTCACCCTAAATCCAATATCAAGCTTGCGGGCGGCCGCGAAGTCAATTTGGGAAATGAATATCAGGAAAAGGCGCTTCGCGGAGGAGCGAATGGGCTCATCATCGGCGGTTATCTCACAACCGAGGGGAACCCCATTCCGGATGATTTTGCAATGCTGAAGCGGGCCGGTTTTAAACCGCATCATGAAAAGAGTTCCGCGCCTTCGCCCTCATCTTAAACCTTGAGCAAACTTCTATCCAATAAAACCGTCTTGATCACGGGTGGCAGCAGCCGCTTGGGCAATGCCATCGCTCACCAAGCCTTGCAAGAGGATGCGCAAGTGTTCGTGACTTATTTTCGGCATCCGGACAGCGTGCGCAATTTGACCGAAAAAGGCGCAACGGCATTTGAATTGGACTTATCCGATATGCGCGCGATCGAGGTGTTGACCAAGCAAATCAAAGAAAAAATAAAAAGACTGGATATATTGATTCACAATGCCGCGGCCGTAAGAGACGCTACCATCGGGAATTTAACCGAGGAAGATTGGGATTTTGTTTTGACCGCGAATTTGAAGGCCCCTTATTACCTGACAAAAAAGTTACTACCGCTCCTTTTTAAAGCGGACAAGAGTAAAATTTTTTTTATCACGAGTCGCGTTGCATTAAAAGGAGGGTTCGGGGCTTCGAATTATGCCGCATCCAAAGCGGGGATTATCGGGCTTGTGAAATCACTCGCTCAGGAATTGGGGCGGAAACAAATCCTTGTTAATGCGATCAACCCCGGGTTTATGAAATCCGCAATGACGGAAGCGCTGCCGGCGCAAGTGATCGAGGCTAATCTGAGCGCAAGTCCGCTCGGCCGGTTTTCAGAACCTGAAGAAGTAGCCCGTTTCCTTACTTTTCTTGGAGCCGATCAAACCACGCAAGTGACCGGTCAAGTAATTCATTTCGAATCGAGGAATATTTGAATCATGACGGACCGGCGCGTTGTGGTCACGGGCATGGGCGTTATTTCGCCGATCGGCTTAAACATTGAGGAATTCAATCATAGTTTAAAGCTGGGCCGGATAGGAGAGGGGCCGATCACTGTTTTTCCGACGGAAGGATTTCCCGTCAAACGGGCTTTTGAAGTCAAAGGTTTTGATCCGCAACATCATCGCGTCCATTTAATGGATCCTTTTATCCAGTATGCGGTCGCGGCAGCTTCGGAAGCTTTGGAGGATGCCCGGTTTGACCCGGCCGAAGCCGATCCCTACCGCGTTGGAATTTCGGTAAGTTCGAGCAAGGGCGGTGTGCGGACTATCGAACGATTCAAAGACCGGTTACGCCAAAATCCGAGCGCTATTTTAGGCGCAAGAATATATGCGAATGCCGTACCCAACTTTGCCGCTCAATGGATCGCGCGGCGCTGGAAATTGAAAGGTCCGGCAAAGTGCTATGTTGCCGCTTGCGCGACGGGAACGGTTGCCGTGATCGAGGGTGCCCGCATGATATCGGAAGGAATTGTCGATTATTGTATCGCCGGGGCAAGCGACGCCTCCCTCTCGCCCTTGATGTTAGCCGGTTATCACAACATGAAAGTTTTATCGCGCGATTCCATGCGGCCGTATGACAAGCGCCGTCAAGGTTTTCTGGTCGGAGAAGGCGCGGGTATTTTGATTCTCGAATCTTTGGAAAGCGCGCGAGCGCGCGGCGTAAAAATTTACGGAGAAGTGATCGGCTTCGGTTACGGGAGCGACAGTTATGATAGTGTTCATTTCAGCCCGGACGATCATGCCCTCTCCCGAACCTTGGAAGTTCTGATGCGCCGCAGCCGCTGCTCTATTCAAGAAATTGATTATGTCAATTTACACGGTACCGCCACCGCGGTGGGCGACCGCTACGAAACGCAGGAAATGCATCATGCATTGGGTAAGGAGACCGAGCGAATACCGATGAGTTCCATCAAATCCATGACCGGCCACATGCTGGGTGCTTCAGGAGCTGTCGAAATCATCGCATGTTTGTTGGCGATGAAAGACGGATATTTCCCGCCCACGGCCGGACTTGAAGAATCGGACACCGACTGCGACCTGGACTATGTTCCCGGCGTTTCGCGTCGAGGCAAAATCCAAACCGCAATATCGGTTTCCATGGGTTTCGGGGGACATATCGCCACGATTGCGCTGAGGAAGGTGGACTGATGCCAACTGACGGCATCCTTTCGGGCCAGACCCCGGACTCGATTGTTGCCGAGTTAAGGGAAATTCGCGCAAGCAATCTCTACCGCCGTTTGCGTGAACTGGAATCGCTCAGAGG
>JBFHCO010000178.1:0-3386 GCA_041585205.1 Candidatus Omnitrophota bacterium
GGTTAGCTCAGTTGGTTAGAGCACTACCTTGACATGGTAGGGGTCACAAGTTCGAGTCTTGTACCGCCCATATTTCCTTTTCAAGAGTTCCCCGCTGGTTTACGGTCCGTAAGGCCGGAGGCGAGTCCTTTACCTCCCACTCTTTATTTCTTTTCAGTGGTATATTCCCTCAGGAGACTTTTCGCCTTATGAAGCGCTAGAGCGCGGTGGGAAACTTGATGTTTCTTTTCCGGCGCAACCTCTCCGAAACACTTTTCGAAAGGCGGGTAATAAAAAATCGGATCATAACCGAATCCGTTGGTCCCCCGCGGTTCGTGGCTGACATAACCATGTACTTCACCCGTAACGACACCGATCACACGGTCCGGTTCGGCGAGGGCGACGGCAGAATAAAAGTGAGCACCGCGGCAGTTGTCCGGCACCTTTTCTAAGAGTTTGAGCACCTTCTGATTGTTTTGAACATCGTCTTTACCTTCTCCCGCAAAGCGCGCTGAATAAACGCCGGGGGCGCCTTCCAGCGCATCGCAGCACAGTCCCGAATCTTCACCGAGCGTCAAAAAACCCGTCTGTCTTGCGTATCCAATCGCTTTCATTTGGGCGTTGTCTTCAAACGTAAGGCCCGTTTCCGGAATTTCCTCAATCCCCATGAAATCATCCAAACATTTCAGCTCGAGAGGCAAATCGGATAAGAGCGCTTGAAGCTCTTTGAGTTTTTTGCGGTTTGTGGTGGCGACAACCAGAACGGTTTTGATGCGGTTCATGACTTGCGAAGTGTTTTTTTCTGAAGTGATATCAGTTGAATGATGCCGCGTTTGGCGTATTGAAGCAGCCCGTCCATTTCCCTTTTGGCAAACGGCATCCCCTCCGCCGTGCCTTGGATTTCGACATATTTACCGGCGCCCGTCATAACAACATTCATATCCACTTCAGCCTTTGAATCCTCGGTGTAGCAAAGGTCCAGCATGGGTTTGCCCTCAAGGATGCCCACGCTGACCGCCGCCACATGATCGAGAATGGGATTTTCGAGCAAGATGCCTCCTTTCATTAGTTTTTGAATCGCATCGGCCAAAGCCACGAAGCAGCCCGTGATGGCCGCCGTACGCGTCCCCCCGTCTCCTTGTATGACATCGGCATCGATCCAAATGGTGCGCTCCCCCAGCTTTTTTAAATCCACGACCGAACGCAGCGACCGTCCGATCAGCCTTTGAATCTCTTGCGTACGACCGGATTGCTTACCGCGCGAGGCTTCACGCGCGATACGCTCCGTGCAAGAGGCGGGCAGCATCCCGTATTCGGCCGTAATCCAACCCTTGCCTTCTTTTTTAAGAAACTGCGGGACCTTCTCTTCGACGCTGGCCGAGCAAACCACCTTGGTCTCACCCATCTCAATCAGGCAGGACCCGTATGCAAATTTAAGAAAATTCTTTTTTATGGAGACTTTCCGCAATTCATTCGCTTGACGTCCGTGACTTCGCAAAACAACCTCCCCTGGATTATCGAATGCCCAGAATTTTATGAAAACGCGGCACAATGCGCACATCCAAACCATACCGAGCCCCTATGCGCTGAAGCTCGCCCATAATCCGCATCAACTCGGGATTTTCATGGCCCTCGATATCGTCGGAAATCGGAACAAGCACGACCGGCACATGGGGCGCCATTTCGGCGATGATGCGCATCTGACTTTCAAACTCCGTAAAAAAAATGTCCCTGGAAACGATAATTTTTACGAATGTCTGTTTCGACTTGGCAACGGCCAGGAAACGGCGATGTTCCTTATCGTAATTCGCTTCCTTGGTGACGCTCGCCGGTTTCATGTCCATGGCAATGCAATCGCACCATCCGACCACGTCTTCAAGCGCCTGCCATAAAATACCGTTCGTCTCAAGATAAACACGAAAACCATGTTCCTTTAAACGCGGAATGAGCGCTTTGAGAAACGAAACGTAAAGCAAGGGTTCGCCTCCGGTGAGGCTCACAAAACGATGCGGCCCTTCTTCCGCCTCAAGTTTTAAGATTTGCCCCAACACTTCCTCAAGCCGATAATCCGTCCCCGGCTTGTCGAGTTCATCGCAATAGTTGCAATGTATATGGCATTCTTCAAAGCGTACAAACAAATGCCGCTCCCCGAGATGCGTTCCTTCGCCTTGCAGCGAAGAGAATATTTCAGAAATGCGCGCGCTGTTAGCGCTGGGCGGATGGAGCATAAGCCATGAGCGGGTCCTGCAATCCTGCCTCCTGAAATCCTTTAATCCTCAGGACACAGGAATCGCATGTCCCGCAGGGTAGTTCCTTTCCCTCATAACAAGACCATGTTTTTTCAAACGGAACGTTGAGGCGCGTGCCCCATTGCACAATTTCCCGTTTGGACAACTTCAAGAGCGGAGCCTGAATTGTGATTGCCTTGCCTTCGACCCCAACCTTCGTACCAAGCCGCATCAGCTCCTCAAATGCTTTCAAATAATTCGGGCGGCAATCCGGATATCCGGAATAATCGAGGGCATTGGCTCCGATAAAAACGGTTTCGGCGCCGCGCGCTTCCGCGAACGAAGCGGCCATGGACAAAAAAATACTGTTTCTGGCCGGAACATAAGTCTCCGGAATCGCATTCGCCATCTGAGACACATCCCTTCCCTTCGGAATTTGAATGCTCGGATCAATTAAGGCGCTGCCTTTCCAGGGTAAAGTTATCGGGATGACATGATGCTCGACGGCCAAATCCGATGCGATTTGGCGGGCGCAGGTGATTTCTTTCTCATGCGCTTGACCGTAATGAACCGTCAGCGCGGCTGCCGTATAACCCTCTTTGAGAGCCACGTAGAGAGCCGTGGTCGAATCCAGCCCGCCCGAAAACAAACAAATCGCCTTTTTCAACTTCTGACAACCTCCACGCGACGGAGTTTTTCACCCAAAAAATCTTCTCCGATTTTTTTGAAATTACGAGGCATATCGCTCACGAAGATATTCAATTCTGCACGGCCGTTTCCGAGATGCCTCAACGAGCGCGCAGCCAATTCGCTGGCAAGTTGATGCACCGTGGGTTCCGCCGAATCAATCAACCGGACATGGCGGCCAAGCGCTTTTTGAATACGCTTGGCAAGCAACGGATAATGCGTACAACCTAAGATAACCGTATCCACTTTATGTTTCTTAAGAGGTTTCAAATACCGTTCAATAATTTTATCGGTAAGAGGGTCGGCTAACCAACCTTCTTCGACGAGCGGAACAAAAAGCGGGCACGATGCGCTGAAGACTTTGATTTGAGCGTTTTCGCGCTTTAAAGCTTTATCATAGGAACCGCTGGCGATGGTCGCTTGTGTCGCGATCACACCCACGCGGTTATTGCGCGTTGTCTCTGTGGCCCGGCGCACCGCGGGCGAAATAAC
>JBFHCO010000179.1:0-3373 GCA_041585205.1 Candidatus Omnitrophota bacterium
ACGCGGGATGGCGTCAAATCCGAAGATTTGGAAGGTAATTCCCGTATTTTGGAGCAAGCGCTCGCGCAATTCGGAATTGAAGTGAAGGTGGTTGAAATTGAGCAAGGGCCGGTGATTACACGTTACGAACTGTTGCCGGCCCCGGGGGTTAAAGTCAATTCAATCTCCGCCTTGGAAGATGACTTGGCGATGGCTCTGAAGGCCACAAGCATTCGATTAATTGTTCCGATTCCGGGTAAATCGGCGGTCGGCGTTGAAGTGCCAAATTCCGTGACGAGCATCGTTTCGTTGCGCGAAATGATCGAGACAAAAGAATTTCACTCAAAGAAACAGACGCTGCCCTTGTTGCTAGGGAAAGATACGAGCGGGAAACCTTTGATCGCCGATTTAACGTCCATGCCTCATATCTTAATAGCAGGCTCCACGGGCAGCGGGAAAACCGTTTGCGTTAACTCCATCATAGCGGGGTTGATTTATTACTGCTCGCCGGATGACCTCAAATTTGTCATGGTCGATCCCAAGATGGTAGAAATGGCCGTATACAATAAAATTCCGCATATGCTGACACCTGTTGTGACCGATGTTAAAAAGGCTGCCCATACGCTCAATTGGGTCGTTAATGAAATGGAGAACCGCTACAAGTTGTTTGCGACTTGCGGCGTCAGAAATATTCAGGCGTTCAATTCCCGGCCGATTTCAGAGGAAACCATTGAACAAACGGAAGGGGTCGAATCTGAAAATGTGGTACCGCCGAAACTACCTTATATTCTGGTCGTCATCGATGAGCTTGCTGATTTGATGCTGGTGGCGCAGGACAAGGTAGAAGCGGCCATTATGCGTTTAGCGCAGTTGGCGCGTGCCGTCGGTATTCATCTCATTTTAGCTACACAGCGGCCTTCGGTTGACGTCATTACAGGCGTTATCAAAGCCAACTTTCCGGCCCGCGTGTCTTTTAAAGTTGCCTCTAAAGTAGATTCCAGGACCGTGCTGGACACGATCGGAGCGGATGCCTTGATCGGGCGGGGGGACTTCTTGTTCCTTCAGCCGGGCGCTCCGAAACCGATTCGTGGTCAGGCCCCGCTAGTGACGGATGATGAAATCCATCAAATTGTGAATTTTGTTTCTCGCCAAGCCAAACCCGAATTTCATCCTGAATTAAAGGCGCTTCAGGAAGGCAAAACGAACGCGACGGGCGCGGAAGAAAAGGACGAAGTCTTCGACGATGCCGTGCGCGTCGTGCTTGAGACCGGTCAAGCCTCCACGTCGAATTTGCAACGGCGTTTGAGACTCGGCTATACGCGTGCCGCACGCATTATCGACCAAATGGAGGCGGAAGGGATTATCGGTTCGCAGCAAGGAGCCAAACCGCGCGAGATTCTGGTCGATCGCAACGCTTATACACAACCCGTATCCTCAACGGAATAGGCCACTTAGAGCGGTTGACCCTCTCTCCACTTCCGCATATAATGACCTTCAATTTTCGCTTTACATAACACATACCCACGCGTTTTATTGCTAGTTGTAATCCAAAAGGATATTCCTCGGTAGCTCAGTCCCAACCTACCGATGAAAATTTATGAGAGGGCGGGATGTTCCCACCCACCCATGGAAGATCCCTCGGATCTTTTAATGAAAGACGGGGTAGCTGGCGCGCGAGCGTAAGCGATCCGCACCCGGAGGACGAAGTCCGGAGCGGTGTAGAGCAAGCGAATTAAATTCGCACTAAGCAGAAATATAAAATAGCTAATTCATTCCTCGGTAGCTCAGCTGGTAGAGCAAGCGGCTGTTAACCGCTTTGTCGTAGGTTCGATCCCTACCCGAGGAGCCATTTTTTAACTTAGACCGATACGGATTAGGATTATGCATCGATTGATAGCGATAACAAAAGCTGAAGATATACCGGCTGAGTTTAAAGATACGCCCATCGGCAATCTATTTGAATATCATAATTTAAAAGCCCCACACAAAAAATATACGGAAGCTAAGCTTTTGATCGGTATGTGCATGGACAACCGTAAGCGATTGAATCTTCCCGAAAATTTCGCTTATATCTTAAGAACGGGCGGCGCGAATCTCCGTCATAATGATTTTCATATTTCATATGCGATCGCGGTAGGGGGTGTGCAATATGTTGCTTTAATCGGACACACGCAGTGCGGTATGTCTCAAGTATCCAACCGCAAGCAAAAATTTGTTGAGGGCCTTCATCACAATGCCGGTTGGGATATGAAAAAAGCGGAAGATCATTTCAAGCAAGACGCACCCAAAAATGATATCGGAATCGAAACTGATTTTATTTTGAGCGAAACGAAGCGCCTCTCTGCTCGGTATCCCAAAATCAAAGCAGTGCCTCTTATCTATAAAGTGGAAGACCATTTGTTATACTGGATCAGTGATAAAGTTCAATCGTAAGAAGAAATTGACCAATGAAAAAAGAAATTAACCTTCATGCGGAACCGTTAACCGAAAAGGCGCTTGCGGATTTAGAAAATCGCGGATTGGTTGCCCGGTTTCAGCCTCCCGCGGATATCGCGGATAGGCCCGAGGAGGATGCCGCTAAAATTGTTTATTTAGCGGGGGAGAAGTCCGGGCCGCATCAATTGCTTTGCGTGCGCAAAACCGTCACCGAAATCAAGCTCACCGATCATGATGAGAATGAAGAGGTGATTTTTGTGGATCCCAAGGCCGACCGATTCAGATCTCTTTATTTAATCATCGGGTTGGATAAAACAGACAAGCTCAAAGAAAAAGCCCGCCAAGGCAAGCTTTCCGCGGCGGATTTTAAAGCGCTGCGTGTGCGTTACAATGACCCCGCGACGTGCGTTTTTTCAATCTTAAAAGATGTCCCGCATTGCGAAATCACGGTGCCGGGGAAAAAAGAAGCGCCCGTTTTTTTCGTGACTGAGCCGCATAAAGTAGGATTTGAATATTTGGATTTCGAAGGCGCCGTCTTTAAAATGACGGATTCCGCGCTTTAAAGTTCCCATTTATCCCGATTTTAATAATGAAACCATCCATGAGTCTTGAAGTCCGCTTGAAAAGTAAACGTGATATTCCTGTCCGCGCGGGGCATCCGTGGGTTTTCTCAAACGCGTTGGAGCGTGATATTCAGGCGGATCCCGGTACACTTGTAAACATTCTTTCGGATAGAGGGGATTTTTTGGGGCGGGGAATTTATAACCCGCTCACCTCCATCCGTGTCCGGATCATCACGCGTGACCCCGCTGTTGAGATTGATCAGGCATTTTTCAAGGGCCGGATTCAAGCGTTAACCCGCATGAAAACAAAGTATTTACCCGCCGAAACCACCGCTTACCGCGTGGTGCATGGGGATGCAGACGGGCTTCCGGGATTGATCGTGGACCGTTATGAA
>JBFHCO010000180.1:0-3341 GCA_041585205.1 Candidatus Omnitrophota bacterium
AGACCGAAATGACTTCAGAAACCAAACCCATGCCCGGCAAAATCATGATGTAGACGGCCGGATGAGAATAAAACCAAAAAAGATGCTGCCAAAGCAACGGATGACCGCCGCCTTCCGGCAGGAAGAAAGTGGTCCCCAACGTTCTGTCGAGCAATAACAGGAAAAGGGCTGAGGCTAATACGGGCGTCGCGAGCAGCGAGATCACCGCCGTAATGAATAGCGCCCAAACCGGCAAAGGCATTCTGAAAAAAGACATGCCCGGAGCACGCATATTGAGAATCGTCGTAATATAATTCATGGAACCCATAATCGAAGATGTCCCGACAATGATGACGCCGATGATCCAGCACGTCTGGCCGATCGGTTCAAAAACACTTAAAGTGGCATAAGCCGTCCAGCCCGAGGCGGCGGCACCGCCCTCCAGAAAAAACCCGGCCAACGTGATGATAATTGCGGGCGGTATCAACCAATAGGAAACCATATTGATTTTCGGAAATGCCATATCCGGCGCGCCGATTTGAAGCGGAATCAGAAAATTCCCGAAAGCCCCCACCAAAATCGGGATGATGGCAAAGAAGATCATGACTGAGGCATGCATGGTAAAAAGCGTGTTGTAGAATTCGGGAAGCATCACGCCGCCCACCATCATGGTTTCGCCGAATAATTTTCCGATGACCGGCATGGGCTCGCCGGGATAAGCCAATTGCCACCGCAGCAAAAGCGCCAGCACGCCCCCGACGAGAAACATGACCAGGCTCGTGATCAAAAATTGAATGCCGATTATTTTATGATCGGTTGAAAAAATATATTTTTTCCAGAATCCGATCTTGTGTTCCGCGTGAGCCTTATCTTCCGTTGAAACTGTTTCCATATCAACCTCTTCTTATTGAGCCATTGCCTGTTCCTTGAGCCAGGCGTCAAAACCCTCTTCCGAATGGATGGATAAAAACCCTTTCATGCGATAATGTCCTAAACCGCATAGTTCGGCACAGGCGATTTCATATTTACCGGTTTTTTCCGCCTGAAACCACACGTCGATCGGCATTCCGGGCACGACATCCTGCTTCACGCGCAATTCCGGCAAAAAGAAGCTGTGTAAAACCGCCGGTTTATCTTCTTTCTCGATCGAAGTCAGCGTAACACGCACCGGTTTTTTGACCGGGATATGCAGTTGGTTAATGTTCCGAATATCATCCGCGGTGTCAAATTTCCCGTCGGGTCCCGGATATTGGATGTTCCACGCGAATTGTTCGGCCTGCACCCGAATATTGACCATCTCAGGTGGATTAGGGGGGAGCGTTTTCGCTTCAACCCAAATACCTTGTCCCATAAAGGCAAGCACAATGAGAATCAATGCGGGAATGACTGTCCAGATGATTTCCACTGTCTTGCTTCCATGGGTGTAATAACCTTTTCTCCCCTCGCGATGCCGGTAACGGATTAAAAACCAGATTAAAACCCCTTGGACGCCGAAAAAAACGACACTGGTGATCGCTAAGATGACATAAAAAAGAAAATCGATTTTCTGTCCGACGAGCGAAATATTATCAGGCAGCCACCAGCCGGTATCTTTGCGCGGCACATCCAGGGCCTGCGAATCATCAAATAAATCGCCCGTCATCGGTTTATCCACTTGAACGGCGATACCCGCCGCTTCATCGCGAATCGTTGTTGAGGTGAAGGTAAAATCGGCGTTTACGGTTTCCGCATCCGTCACGCGGATCTTTTGAGACTGAAGCCCGAACACTTCATGCCACGCTTCAACCGTGTATTCCCCTTGCGGCAATCCGCTGATTTCATAGCGTCCGTCTTCCCCCGTGACCGCGAAAAAAGGGTGCTTCAACACACCCACATAGGCGCTCATCCACGGATGCACGTCGCATTTGAATTTCACCATGACCTCGGAATTAAAAAATGTTTTTTCTAACTTCATCCCCTTGATCGGCATGCCCAAATTGAACTCGGGATTATTTTTTCCGAGGGCATGCACATTGTGAAGCGTGGCATCGCTATTGAGGATCGACAAAGGTTGGCCGATTTGAACACCGGTCACATGCGGCTTATATAGGCATCCAATCTGATCTAATATCACCGCCGTTTTAGGGGCGATGGAATCCCCCGTCGCTCCTTCCTTGATGTAAACAAAGCTGTTCTGAAGCGTTTGGTCCGCATTGAGGATAACTTTTTCATCGCGGACCTCTCCGGCATGCAGCGATTTACACACCGGATCGGCATCCATGCTGATGCGCGGATTCTCCGGAACTGCTCCCTGAACAAAGACCCTCCCGGTCAGCGTCGCGGCCCAACCGGGTGCGTTGCCGGTGCTTAGGGTTAATAAGACAAAAACAAAAGACCGGATGATCATGCGCTTCTGTGACTGATGCAAAGTTTTAAACATTTATCAGGACCGATGGTTTAAATTTCTACCCCGTAAAATTAAAATCGACGGTTTGACTGCCGGTTTCATCCACGGTGATTGATTGCGTTTGGACACCGTATTTCTCATGCCAGGCTTCGATGACATAAGTTCCCGCCGGTAAATCCTTGATTTCAAATGCGCCCTCTTCATCGGTGACATCAAAATAAGGGTGATTCAAAACGCCGATGTAAGCGCTCATCCACGGATGCACGTCGCATTTCACTTTTACCATGACCTCCGGCGCGTCAAATTTCCTTTTCAGTTTCATGCCTTTGATGGGCATCCCTAAATTAAATTCTTTGGATTGTGTCGGTACACCGTGAACGTTATGCAACGTGGCATCACTATTGAGTATTTCCAGCTCTTGCCCAACGCGTAACCCTAAAACGTGCGGGGTGTAACGGCAACCTTGCTGATCGAGGGTGACGGCCGCCTTCGGCGCTTCAAAGGTTTTTCCTTCGAGTCCTTCTTTGACGTAAACAAAAACGTCCAAAAGCGTATTGTTGGCATTAACAACAACCTCTCGCGTGAATACAGGCCCCGTATGAAAGCCGGCACAGGTCGGATCGGCATCCATATTGATTTTCTGCGGCGCGGGAGCAGTTCCGGAAAATTGGACTTGCCCCGAAATGGTACCGGCAAGAACATTCGATGAAAACAAACACAAGAACGCTGCGGCTTGAACAATTAGTTTCATTGCTTTCATGATTTCACGCTCCTTTTTCAAATGGCTTACCGTTTCGGCATGATTCGGGATGCTTCTTCCGGTGTAAAGACCATCAAATAATCGCGTATCGCTTTGATCTGCTTGTGCGCGTCTCCGTCCAGGATATCCGGAAGCGGTGATGCGCCGTCCGGGAAAAACCCCGGCATCATCGTGCCCGGCTCAAGCGCTTGAGGATCCCATAACCAATCCACCATC
>JBFHCO010000181.1:0-3267 GCA_041585205.1 Candidatus Omnitrophota bacterium
AGCCGAAGTGATCCCAAATTTTGAAACCGGTCTGGAGGCGGCGCCCGAATATGATGACGGTGTCGGCGCGCATATTGATCTCGTGCATCAGGTGCGCGTGGCCGGTGAAGCCCTGGCTAAATTTGAGCTGAAGGCAGCGCCCGTCTCGCCGCGCGCCTCGCAAACGCTTGAATCCGTTGAAAGAACCCGTGAACGCATGCAGGAAGCCGCGCAAATCGGTGTTCGACGCGAAACCGTGGAAGCCGAAAAGGTTTCGGACCGAACCGCTTATCGGGGTGTCTTGAGCCGACAAAATGCGTTTGACCAAAAGGGCAAACCGAATGCGGGCGGCATCAAATTGCTGGCATTCATGTCTGATTTGAAAAGGAAGCTGCGCGACGGCGAAAAGGGCAAAGAGTTGCAAGAGCGGCTGACCGCTCAATTCGGCCGGCCGGAGGGCGAGGACCTTGCGGTGTGGGCCGCTCATTTCACCGAGGCGCTTCTGGTTCAGGGATTTTTTACCGCCGGTGAGCTGGACGGCCATTCATTTGATTTGATGCAGGTCTGGCTGCAATTGAATACGGCTTATCAAGGGCCGGAATTCTGTGACGGGGCCTGCGTGACGGCGGAGGATTTCCGTACGGCATTGGTAGCCTACCGCTCGGAATCAGAATCACGGATGAAAAACGAGGCATTTCTGGTCAGCTTGATTGAAAGCGTGATGGCGCGCGCGCCTGAGAAAACCGCTTTTCATCGTCTGCTGCATTCCGCTTTCAATGCCAAAATTCGCGATTACAGACGTCATCAAAAAGACCAGCGCGCCCAACGCGCCTTCCGGGAATCCTATCAGCAGCTGGAAATCGCCGGGGCGGGCCGGTTCAAACGCGGTTTCAAGCGTCTCGGATTTGCATGGAAATCCGGCGCGATACGGGCCGGCCGCTGGATTTGGGATCATACCTTCGGTTATACGCGCAACAACGTCAATCGCTTGAACGCGTTGATTGAAGAGACTGCGCCGAAAGCGCAATTCCGTACCCGTTTCTGCGAAGGTCAGGACCTCTGTGAAGAATCCGCCGTGACGGCGGCCTATGATCAATTCGTCTGGCAGAAAATGGCAGGCCTCTTTCAGCTGGCGCATGTTGTGTCCTGGGAACAGCGGGACGCTTATCAGGATTCCAAAGAACTGCGTAAGTTTCTCAGCGAGAGAACGCGGTATCGCCGTCGCAATGTCGATGACATCGCGCGTCTCGTGCAAAAGGAACGCGATTTTGTGCACATGAAAGTCGGCGAACGGCCGCCGGTTGAGACCATGGACCCGGCCCTGCGAGATGTCTATGAAGCCGTGCACGATTCAATCGGACGGTATGAATTGGCCGCGAAACTGACCTTCGGCCAGCCGTGGTATTGGAAAGCGCTTAATCTGATGTCGACGAAAGGCTTGTTGATCGCGATTCCGACTCTGGCCGCGGTCTTGATTTCTGTCTTTGTGATGTTGCCCGCCGCAGCGGCGGTGACAGGCATATTTGCATTCCTCTTAAAAATGGCCGGTACTGTTTTCCCGCTTCTGGTATTCCGTGAATTGCAATCACGCCTGACCAAAGAAGCTGAACAAGAGAAGAAAACAGGGAAAGAAGGATTCCTGACGCGCATCGCGAATAAACTGGGCCATGTCGTGCATGTCTCCCCGAATGCGCGCCGTCAAAAAGCGATCAGCCAGATGCTGTCAGCCTTGAATGATCCGGCGGTTTATCCGAATCGGTACAATTGGACCGGACTGTTGCTGGCCATGGTGGCGCTTGAACAAGCCCAAGGAGATGACTTGAAACGCGCAATGGAGGGCGCTGAGAAGTTATTACCGTTTGTGAAACAGAATGAAACGGTGCAGCGGGCGCAAGCGGAAAGCGATGAAGCGGAAGAGATGCTCAAGATCATCGGCAAGCATCTCGGTAAAACCCAGTCGGAATTAAAATCGATGGACGAAGCAGTCATTCATTATAAACGTTTTCAGAGAGCTTCATCGCAAGAACGTGAGAAGCCTTTGATGCGGGAGATCGAAGCAAAATTCATGGCATTACAGGCCCTGTTATCCAAAAACAAGATGCTGAGAGATAAGGGAATTGATGCTTACCGGATTTCAGATCTCATCCGCAAATCGAATAGTGCGGAGGATGCGCGGCGTTCCATGGATTCGAAATTGCGGCAGGAATTGGACCGTCGCCTGGATGAGATTAAAGCCGGCCTGTCAAAAGTACTCGTGACGATACGCCGGCCATATCAGGACCGCCGCTTCGGACAGGACTGGCTGCGCGGCGATATCACCGAATTCCGCAGAGGCCTTGACCGCATGCTCGGCCTCGTCGGCGACCGGCCGGCTGATCCGCATGATCTGGAATCGCGAACGGATGAGCAAACCGGCGAGAAACTCACCGGCAAGAATGAACATATCGGGGTCATTTATGATCAAATCGGCCGCGGCTTGGAATCGAAAAATCCGGAGGAATTGCGCCGGGCTTTGGAAAGATTAGCCATGATTTTAAACACGCATATGCGTGATTCGGAGGGGAATTATATCGCCGGCCGTGAGCTCAAAGCCGACGATTTGATGGTGAAGGATAAGGACGGCAGCATCATATCCCACATGCAAGTCATTGCCAAGAAACCGTCGGAAGCGATACATATTTTGATTCCGGCGCTGGAGGGCAGAAAGCGAGAAGCGGAATTTATCCGGCAAGCCCAAGCCTTGGCGGCCCAAGATCAAAAAGACTGGGATCAACTGACGGATGCCGAACGCGAAGTTTATTACCGCAAGACGTACTTGGCGCAGGAGCAAATACCGGATCATCCGACGCTTTCCTTCGTCATACCGTATGATGTCGAAACGCACTTGCGCAACATCGGGATGCATTTGGTTGACCGTTCAGAAGGCTGGTATGGCAGCAACACCCAGGATCCCGGCCAGTTTGTGGATGAAGCCCGACGCAAGGCGCCGGATACACCCGCCGAAGAGAAAAAACTCTGGGACGCCTTGGCCTATTTGCCCGTGATCATGCTTTCCGAGCAATACGTGGCGCCGTCCTGGCTGCATGAAAGCAATCACTTTAACGACCCCACGGTGGGTCAGCGTGATGCCGATCAAAATCTTTTGGAAGAAATCCTCAACTACGGCATGCAGCGTTCGACGCGGACCTATGATCCGGACAAAGGTCATATTTATGACCGCGATTCAATCTTCGAAAAATTGAGAGATTATACAGACCCCGATAATCCGGCCGCCTATGTGCGCGGCTG
>JBFHCO010000182.1:0-3248 GCA_041585205.1 Candidatus Omnitrophota bacterium
ACTGCCGTCGGGGATAATGAAATACGAGACGCCGAAACCTATTCTTTTGAGGAAGCCGTGGAATACTTGCGCCCTGATTATGCCGCGGCCGTGCTGGTCGAATCACTCAGCGAAGAAAATTTGAGGGAACTTGCCGATTTGGACGTGGAAGTCGGCGTGCTCGTGCTGCACGGGAAAATCGTACTATTCACAAGCGGTAGCAGCGATGAAATCCGCGTGACACCCGCCGCACAAAGTTTGCTAGAAGAGGCTTCCTTAATTATCCATACCCATCCGGCGGGGCATGCTCCGCTGCCGGGTCCGGTGGATTACGCCATGGCGGGGGAGGCGACGGAATATGTGATCAGCCCGCAGGGCGTTTACGCTTACAACCGTAACGGCTTGATTCATAATGAAGCGCTGAGTTACGCTGAACTCGCACGCCAAATTCAATCCGAGCAGGATTCGCAAGCTTCCACCGCTGAAGTCCGCGAAAAATTGAATGCCTTTATTCAAGCCATCGACGAATACAACTTAAACGGTGAAGACGCCCTGCTTTTTCGTTCCGGTCACGGAACGGTGCTCCCCGGCGAACCGGTCCTCACCAATTATGCCCATATCGGCACGATCAATGTCACGCAGTTCTCAACGGACGAATTCCGCATGGATTACGATGTCAGCGCTTTCGGCAGCCATGTAGGCGCGATTATTGATTTTGCCTCAACTCCGCAAGGCCCGCAGGATTTGAGCGTTTTCAATACCATTTCCTTTGATATACGCGGCGGAGGAACCTGCACCCAGGCCTGTCTCAAAGTTGAATTTGTCGACGTCAATAATACCCCGGCCGCCTTTTTCGTGGTCGGCGTGACTTCGGCTTTCCAGCAATTTGATTTTTCGAGAGCCTTCATTCAAAGCCAGTATCCTTCTCTCGACCTGACGCAAATCAAACAAATCAATTTTGTGGTGGACAGAAACACCGCCAATCCCGACATCAGTTTCATTGAAGTGCATACCGGCGGCCTTGCCTTCGATCCGCCGCTTCTTCCTGGTGCGGGCCCCGTAACCGATCTGAGCGCGTTTCAGCCCACCCTGGGCGTGCTTGAACCGGTTCAGAACAATACGATCACGGCTCTCAATCAACCTTCTTCCGATCAATTCAGTTTTGATTTTAATTTAGCCAACGGCGACGATCAGAATTTTTCGCGCTGGGGCGGCGCCATCATGAGCTTTTTCGCCACCCCCTTTAGTTTGAATACCCAAGACTTGGTTTTTTCAATCGCCGGCACAGGTTCGACAGCTCTCAATATCGAATTAATTGACGGCGCCGACCGCAAAGTATTGTTGGTCCTGGGAAATCTTTCCAGCACGTCTCAGTTTTATAGAATTACAAAAGCGCTCGCCGATGCCGCTCAAGTCACCGGTTTTAACACAAACGATATCCGCTTTGTCACCTTTGTGGTCAACGATAAAGTCGCAGGCCCCACGGCTTCCGGCACGATTACGGTGAATACGCAGGGTCTGTTTTATTTGCCGGAAGTGGCTGCGGATCCGAGCCTGACACAGGCCGATATTTCTCTTTTACCCTTCACCAATCTGGTAACCTTTGATTCCAATGCGCCGGCTCCGGAAGGCACCGTTGTTTTGAATCAGCAAACCGACACGTTGTTTACGTTGACTTATGATTTGACGGCGCAGGGAAGCTTCGGTGCTTCTATCTCTCCCTTTGATGATTTCGGAACGCTTCCTGTTGAAACAGTGGATTTGTCTGCGCTTGGCAATCTGGTATTGGGACTGCAAGACGCCGGCAATCCCGCGCGGATTATCGTGCAGTTGGAGGATGATTTGGGCGGGCGTGACCGTGTGGCGCTGACAGGCGTGGGTGCGGTTGAAAAATTTTTCAGTATTAATCTGAGTTTGTTTGATGCCGTGAATTTATCCCGGATCCGGAATTTCCTTATTGTGTTGGAACAAACCAACCTTTCCGATCCGACCTCCACGCTTCAGGTGCGTCTTGGTACGCATCCGTTCGCTCCGACATTAAATCCTGATCCGACCGCGTCACAGGCCGACATTACGCCGCTTCCGTTAAGAAATGACGGCTCGCGCGTTTCAGTTAATGGTTTCGCATCCGCAGATGGGTCTCAAACATCCGCCCAAGTTTTTTCGGAAGACTTTGCCCGCTTTACTTACACTGGGACAGGTGCGGGGTCTTATGGCGGCGTAAGTTTTAATTACAATTTGGGCGGCAATGAATCGATTAATTTAGCCGCTTTGTATCCGACGGGCATTGTTTTTGAACTCGACAGCCCGGGCGGAGCTTTCAGTAATATCACGGTTGAATTTGTGGATGTGAACGGTGATCGCGCCCAGGTGCAATTGACCGGGCTTCAAGGATTCGGGCAGCGTTACAGGATTCTTCCGGGCCAGATTTATGGTGCCGATGCGACTCAAATCCGCGAAATCGTGTTGGTTGTCAAAGGCCAGGTAACCAACGGACAAATTTCCATCAATTGGGGACGGTTTTCATTTCTTCCGCAAGCTGTGCCCGATCCGACTTTAACGCAAGCCGATATCACACCGCTTCCTTTAAGAAACGATGGCAGTCGGCTGAATGTAAATACCTTTGCAACGAGTGACGGGTCTGCGACGACAGCTCAGGTTTTCTCCGAAGATTTTGCGCGCTTCAATTACAACGGAACTGGCGCCGCTTCCTTCGGGGGCATATCTTTAAATTACGATTTAGGTGGGGATGAATTCATCAATTTTGCGTCACTCTATCAGAATGGATTCATTTTTGAGTTGGATAGCCCGAATGCCGCGATCACCGGCATTTCGTTGCAATTGCGCGATGCCGATGACAACACAGCGAAAGTCGAAGTGGTGCAGATTGCAGGTTTTGGCCAGCGCTACCGCGTCATGCCGAATGCCTTTTTCGGCATCAACATGAATCAAATTCAAGAGATTGTCTTCGTGGTCGAAGGCCAGCAAACAGGAGAAGTTTCCTTAAATCTCGGCCGCTTCCACTTCACACCGGACGCGCTGCCGGATCCGACTTTAACGCAGGCCGATATCACGCCGCTGCCTTTGGATGCAAACGGCAACCGGATCAATGCCGGCACCTTCGCTTCAAGTGACGGCTCGACTGCAAATGTCACGGTCTTCTCTGAAACCTTCCTGCAATTCACTTATACGGGGACAGCCCCGGCTTCCTTCGGAGGCGTTTCTTTCAATTATGACCGGGGCAACAACGATTCGATCAATTTCAGCTC
>JBFHCO010000183.1:0-3237 GCA_041585205.1 Candidatus Omnitrophota bacterium
AAGATAAAATAAAAGATTTATTCATGCATGACGTAAGGGGGATTTTCCATGGCGCATTACAACTGACTAAACTCTATCATGAATTCAAGGACCCTGATTATTTAAAAATTCTGAAAAAATACGTCCATGAAATTGTTGATCCCTTGTTCCGGGATCATGATTTAGCTACCACTGTATTAATCTATAATTCGGATTATGTGTCGTCGCTAAGACAATTCTCTGAAAGTGTTTTTGAATCACCGCCCGCGCCTCACCTCAGAAATATTCTTAATATTGCCATCCGTCAAAAAAAGAAAAAATGGGGAATGGTTCGTGGTGTCAAACTGCCCGGTCTGCCCGTTCTTATTACTGAAGTGGACGGGGAACAGTTCAGCGCTGAAATGAAAGAAAAAATCCTCCAAGCTTCAGAAATGATTATTCGATCCGGATGGCATAAGATAAAACCTGAATCGGTCATGCACAATCTCTTGGTCAATCTTCTTCAAGATGAATTATTAGACGCAGATGCCTTAGATGTCGTTCTGAACATTATCAATCAAAATATGCACAATATCGCAGTCGAGAGGAAAGTCCTCAAGGATATGAGTGACGTGGACATAGATAAATGGATTGTTGGTCATCCAGACGAAATCTCGGAAGATTATGATGATGATGCGTTGCCTACTTATTCTAAAGTCGCTGATTTTGAAGTTTCCTTAGTTATGATGCAATTTACTCTTAACCTGATCAAACACTTACGGGAAGGTTTAGCTATAAAAGGGGCGGAGCGCTTAGATTTAAAGGGCTATTACCGCAGCACATCTAAAAAGATGGACAGGCTTTTACAAGAATTGGAGCAAGCGATCGATGCATACGGTTCTCATGCCGTTGAATGGCTCAATCATTTAAAAGAGCAATGGCTTGATGCCAAGAATCAACTTAACGATTTGACGCGATCTGAAGTAAGGTCTGATTCTGCCGAATCCTTGCCGGAAGGAAAAGCAAGGGAGCTGGAAATCCGTCAGGCGGTTGAAGAGGGGAATGTCCGTCAGGCGATTCGCCTGTACACGCATCACCGTCAAGCGCTCATCCGTGACCTTTCAAGCCAGGAACTTCAATCCCTCAAAGCTTTGATTCATTCCGCACGGTCGGAAATGCGCGGCGGTGAAGAACCGGCCGTATTGGAATTAGCTTTTGATCCCGATCAAGATGCCGAGATGTTGCTGGAAGAGCAAATTCAAAGCGCCCGTTCAAGCCTCCCGGAGAAGGATTTTGTCCTACGCATAGTGCCGCATTCGAATTTCCAGTTGGAACAACTGCTCGAATTAAATTTTAGGCCGGTCGAAGAACCCGAGCGGGTAACCGAACGCATCGTGAAATGGTTTCTTGAAGGAAATGTCCGGGGAATCCGCATCGAAAAAGAAGGGGTTGTTCTAGAAATCAGTGAGCATGAGGAATCCGGAGATGCCGCGGAATCAAAACAAGTCTTACTCGCTTTCAGAAACGGGCTGACCCGGGCCAAAATCAGCCGCGGGTTTCAAGAATTAACCCTCAATAGCAAACAGTGGCGCAAGGCGGAATCGCTCAGCCCGTTAAAGACCTATCTCCAAGCCGCGAAACTTTATCTGATCGATCAACCTCATGGCCTGTTCGATGAAAATACAAAAAATGCATTCGCCGATAAAATTCAATGGCCGCCGGATAAATTCTTGCTTGAGCCGCACTATCAGGAGATAAGAAGGGCCATCACGGAACGCCAAAAAGGTATTGAGATGGATGCAAGATCAGAAGCCTACCTTAGGGCAACCAACGAACGGCTCGCGCAAGAAGAACGGAGAAGACAGGAAAGAATCCGCAAGCATGAAGCGAAGCAAAAGATGCATGACCGGCTCGTGAAAATTCCGTTCGATTTCATGGATGAAGCCGATCCCGAAACGCGCGGCCGTTCCGCGGAATACTACCGGACTCAGAAACTGCAATATGCGGAAGCCTTGCGCAAGAATGCTGAAGACTGGGATGCGCGTCTTCATTTGGCGGATGCATTGACTCATACCGGCAATCCGAAACGGGCAATCACCATTTTGAGAGAAGGTCTGAAGATTCTCGATTCCAAAGCCAGCTCCACCGTCGAAAAATTACGGCCTCAACTCATGATGATGATCGGCTTAAGAGACGCTTATCGATCTATCAATGACCTGGAATCCGAAGCGACACTGCTCTTGCAGCTCCGGAAGCATATGCCCGGAAATCCAAGGGTTCTTTATAACCTTGCTACAAACTATCTGGCGCGGGGTATTTCCGGTCGAGCCACGGAAATGTTCAAAGAATTTTTGCAAACCGCAGAAACTTCACCGGAACCGGCTGATAGCCCCCGAATGCGCATTATGAAGGCCAATTCCTATATCCATTTGCAGGAATTTGATCGAGCCATGGCGGAACTGAACCATCTTTTGGAAGGCGATCCGATGAATTATATGGCCCTATCGCTTCTGGGTGACGCGTATTATGGCCAAGCCAGCGCCACTTTAAATTCCGCATTCGACGCCGTTGCTCCCCAGTTTGAAAATTTGAAGACAGACAAAAATCTCGAACCTTTTATAAAGCAGAGCCGCGAGGATCTGGAGCGGGCCATCGAAGCGTATGAGAGAGTGAGAAAATTCCGATCCATTTTGGACGCTCATACATTGAATAGCATATCGATCATTTATAAATTGGCGGGTCAACTTAGCGATAACCGGGATTATCTGAGGCAGGCCGTTAGCGCGCTGGATGAATTAACCAAAATCTCACCGGAGAATATGCGGGCTTGGCAGCGCCGGGGAGAAATCTATTTAGTGCTGGCCGAGCATGGAGAAACAAGCTTGGCAGACCGCGCCATTTCGGATTTGAAGCACGTGCTGCGGCAGGATCCGCAGAATGAGCAAGTAAAAGAAGATTTAGAGTATGCGATTGAGCTGAAACAAGGCGGCAGTGCCGATACGGCACCCTCGCGTTCTGAATTAAGAAGGAATTCCGTGGATCAGGCGCAGGCCGGTCAATCCGCCGCGAATCTGGAAAGTTATACGGACCAATATTTTAATACTTTGTTTACGGCCTTGGTGGATGAAAATCCGCAAGCCAAGCCATTGTTAGAGAAGCTGCGGCAACTCATTCAGAACTGGTGGGACAGGCCCCACGAACGTAAAAGCATAGAAAACGGAGTCGGTAAGGGGCCAGCAAAAATAAAAGGTATTAAAGATATTATCCGGGAAATCAAGG
>JBFHCO010000184.1:0-3171 GCA_041585205.1 Candidatus Omnitrophota bacterium
CCTATAGCGTGAAACTGACCTTCGTGAATTCCTACATCGCAGCGGTCGCATTCCTTGTATTTAATTTGTCCTATTTCAACCCCTTTGCAATCGCCTTTTATCTTTGGACCTTTTACTGGCTGGTCAAGGTGATCACGGATATTTACTTAGGCCGTTTCATCGTTCATACGGCGTCCCTGCCGTTCCGGCGCACGTTTAAGCACAAGATTGAAGCGCCGAAATTGCCGGCTCAATACGAAAACGGCGATATTCCCGATGAACGCAGTACGGTCATGATCAATCCTCTCCTTCCCGCGGATGATAATCAGCTGCGCCGTGTCGTCCAAAAAAATGTGGATACGCTTAGAACGATTGCTTCAAAAAATGTGATTGCGGTTCTGCTCCTGCAAAACAGGCAGCCGGATCCGGAGGTGTATGCGCGTTATGAGCGTATTATCAGAGAAGAAGTATTTGATAAGCCGGACGCTGAAGTGCCTCAACATGTCAAAGACCGTTTTTATGTCATCAATATGCGAGGCATTGCCAAGCCACATAACATGTTTAAATTCATGCGTTGGCTGAACCGTGCCCCTGAAGGATGGGAAGAGAACAACCCCGATCACCCCGCGCCGGATCCCAACCAGGATCTTGAAGGTTATTTACATTGGTTAAAAAATAATCCCGATCCGACCACACCGCACTGGATTTATGGCGTGAACACGTACGATGAGCTTCCGGTTCGATCCGACGCCGATTATCGGCACACCGCGGGGGACAGCGTTGTCCACATCGGGCACCATGGCATACCGGGATTTATCGCCACACCTCAGGGGCTGGAAAACTTGCGGAGATTAAGGGGAGAACCCACATCCAAACCGCTGATCGAAAACGGACTGATACTGGATGCCGATAATTATGTGACTCCCGCGACGGTTCTTCAAATGATCGCCACGATGAATGATAATTTCATGGTTTGGCAACCGAAAATCGATTACTACAACGCGGAAGACAGCATCTATTCGTACGTAAAGAACTTTGCCAATGAAGGACTCGGCAACTCGGCCCAGGGAGCTTCCACTTTGATTGACGGGGGTGTGCGTTCCTTTGGTAAATACTTCTTTCGCATGAAAACCTATTATCAGGAAGAAGTGAAATACAATCAATTCCAGGGCATGTATCCGGCGGACAGCAAATACATTCAGTCTGAGGATGCCTGGCACGGTATTTTTAACCGCGTGGCCTTTCTGGTTCACCCTGGACTTGTCATTTATGAAGCGACGCCGTCCAGCGTTGTGGACGATGTGGCCCGCGATGAAGTGAAATGGCGACCGACCTTCGACATGCGCAACGCGGTACTGCTCCATACGCCCGCCTTGAAAATGATGAAAAATTTGGATGTGACGGTGAAGGTGCTTGCGGGGATGGCCATCTTGAGCTCATCTTTGTTCATTGCGGCATTGGCCCCTGCTTTTGGCGCCGCAGCCACCGTGATTGCGGTTATCGCGTTGGTCTTGGGCGCCGCTTCCATATTCGGATATCTTTATTTGAAGAAGCGGGATGTTGAAGATCAACGTCTGTTGGAGCGCCGGGAATATGCTTTGAGAATCATGCGCTGGACGGGAGGAATTAGCACCGTCTTTTTTGCAGGGATTTTACTGGGTGCGATTGTCAGTCTGCCGATCAGTATGGTCGCGGTTTTAAGCACCGCCACGATCGCTTTGCTGTTGGCCGTGAAAAAAGGCTATGACTTATCCGTGACGGCCAATCAATTGGCCATCGAAAAAATCAAAGCCACAAAGTTCCCTCATATGCCGGTGCGCGGCCATTATTCCGAAGCTCAGGTGAACCGGGGCTTGATGTCGGATTCGGTATGGCTCGCTCAGTTGATGCTGACCTTTTATGCCATGATGCATGCCGGGATTTTAGAAGTCTCTTTCCCGTTCCTGGGAGAAATTCTGTTTTTAACCATTATGGGTTTGCTCCTGCATGCCAAATTCACGGGACCGCTTTTAAACCGCATCTTAGCCATTACGAGTCCGGCCTATTATCTGGCCGAAGGGCCGGAAGGGGAGCCTGTGATCAAGCGCGAATCCAGGATCGTGAATACGCTCAAGCTTTCCTTATGGGTTATTCACGATATTCCGGTTGCGATTGCCGAATTTGTGTTTTCAACCTCCATATTTATCTTGAAGCTGCCTCTGATGCCCGCTCAGCTGCTTTTTGACACGATCGGTATCATGCGTGAGCTGAATCTCCATATCGAAGGGAAAGCAGGCGCGGGGACTTGGCCTTCATTTATAGAAAGCGATGTGACCATTCCGTTTATCGGGAATCTGGTCAAATTCCGCGCGGCGCTAGCGACGGCACTTGTGATTGTCATGATCACGGCACCGGGCTTTGCACCGCTGATGGCTTATCCGCTGGCGCAGACGGTTTTCAGCGCCTTCGGTTTAATGGTCATTGCGGGGACGGGAGCTTTCTTTTTAGGGCTGCTACCCTTGCTGTCACAACTCCACTATCATCTGGATTTCGCCAAGCTGACTCCCGAGGAATCCCGCAAGCCCTTTTTGGAAAGGATCAAGCTCCGCGCGAGCAAGTGGTGGGTGGCGAAGGATGCAAACGGCAAACTGGTTTCGGGCGTTCGTTCCGAACTGCAGTATGCGAATCTCAGGAAAATCATCATGTCGGTCATGATCATGGTCGCCCTGCCTTATTTTGCCGTTACGGCTCCTTATTGGGCCGGCGTCATCCCTGTGGACTTGGTTATCCGCGCTTCAACAATCATCGTTGCGTCCTTTTTCTTCGGGCCCGCGCTTGCCTGGTTTACAGGCATCATGTGGCCGAATCTTTATGAAGCATTAACAGGTAAAGATGCCTGGGAAGGCGTGTCACCGAGACGTCCGAAGGTGCGCATCTCGGGGGTGATTTCGGTGGTACTCGGCTATGCCTTTATCGCCGTTGCGCTATTTACGACTTACAGCGGATTTTTCACAGGGATTCCCATTTTAGGAGGCATGGTCCCGACGGGTGATGGGGTGGCGCCGACCATTGTACCTTCGCAACTCTTAATAGGTGAATTGATGCATCTACAGCCTCACTTTGCGGTTTTCTTTAACGCGATCGTTTATAACGCGATTGCATTGGGTTCAGTCGCCTATGTTATGGGATTCACGATGTGGCTTGTGAGCATCG
>JBFHCO010000185.1:0-3168 GCA_041585205.1 Candidatus Omnitrophota bacterium
GGCCGTGGCCTATCTCGAACGGTTTATGGAAAAAGCGGAAGGAAAGGAAAAAGGGAAAATTGTGCTGGCCACGGTCAAGGGCGATGTCCATGACATCGGCAAGAACTTGGTTGATATCATTTTGACCAACAACGGTTACAAGGTTTTTAATTTAGGTATCAAGCAGCCCATCGACAATATATTGAAGGCTGCCGAGGAGTACCGCGTGGATGCGATCGGGCTTTCTGGATTGCTGGTGAAATCCACGCTGATCATGAAACAAGATCTCGAGGAGATGAACCAACGCGGGATCACGATGCCTGTGATTTGCGGCGGAGCCGCGCTCACGCGCAAATATGTTGAAGATGACTTGGCAGGATTGTATCAGGGCGAGGTTTATTACGGGCAGGATGCCTTTGCCGGATTAAGAGTGATGGATGAGATCACAAAACCCGGACGGGAAGCGCGCATCACAAAAATCGGCACAACGCGCGGAAAACGCATGGAAGCGATTCCGTCCGCGTCATCGTCGGGGGGCAAGCGCTCAAAAGTTTCGCTGGATAACCCTGTTCCGAAAGCGCCTTTCATGGGATATAAGATCCTCAAAAATATTCACATGGAACAGGTTTTTCCATGGATCAATAAAATCGCCTTATATCGCGGCCAGTGGCAGTTTCGCAGGGGCGCGATGAGCGGGCCGGAGTACGACGGTTTGATTGATAACAAGGTGGAGCCTCTGTTCAAGGAATTGACAGCGCGGTGTTTGCGCGAAAAAATTCTGCAACCCGCCGTCATCTATGGATTTTATCCGTGTTATTCAGAAGGGGATGACGTGGTTGTGCTGGATGAGAAGGGTAGAACTGAAAAGGTCCGTTTTACGTTTCCGCGGCAAAGCAAAGAACCGCTCCAATGCATCGCGGATTTTTTCCGGCCGAAAGACGCAAAGGATTTGGATGTGATCGGTCTTCAGGTCGTTACGGTCGGAGCTCACGCCAGCGAGGTGACGCAGCAGCTTTTTAAGGAAAATAAATACACGGATTATCTGTATCTGCATGGTTTATCGGTGGAATCGGCCGAGGGTTTGGCTGAGTATGTCCACGCTCTTATCCGGCGTGATTGGGGTATTGCGGATAAGGACAGTCCGGACCGGCATGCCGTCTTTAGACAGGGGTATCAAGGTTCGCGGTATAGTTTTGGTTATCCCGCTTGCCCGAATTTGGAGGACCAGACGAAGCTCTTTAAACTGCTGCCGGCCGAGAAAATAGGCATTACCTTAAGCGAAGAGTTTCAACTGGTTCCCGAACAGTCCACTTCCGCGATCGTGGTCCATCATCCGCAAGCCAAGTATTTTAATATTACCTGATTCACCAAGCCGATTTTATTTCAAATTTTTCAAGGCGTTCGATTCTTTCTGGAGTGGGTGGGTGCGTACTCAGAAACGGAACCGGATGACCCCCGCGCTGCGCTGATTCCAATTTCTTTAAAAATCTGAGAAGACCGTCTGTGTTCATGCCCGCTTTTTGTAATATTGCCGTACCGATATCATCCGCTTCGCGTTCGTCGTCACGGCTGTATTTGGACAAGATGCCTTGCCCTGTGATGGCAATCATCAGCGCTTTCAGTTGATTTTGATTGTTGCGCATAATCAGTGAAGCTAAAAATTGCATACCGTATGCCCGTGACAGATTTTTGGCGGGATGCCTTTCATAGGCGTGTCCGATTTCATGCGCAATTACTCCCGCCAGCTCATTGCCGTCGGCGGCAAAATCCAATAATCCGGTATGAACATAAATTCGTCCGCCCGGAATCGTAAAGGCGTTCGGAGTGCGGTCTTCAACTAAATAAAATCGATAATCAAAATCCCGCCTCGGCAGAACTGATACAAGGCGGTTGCCGAGCATTGTAATAGGCAGTAGGCGATCGGGATCCTTGATCAGCGTCATTTCCTTCTCTATTTCAGCGGCCAACTGCTGGCTGAGAGTCCTTTCCTCTTCAAGGGAAATGATATTCAGGTCCTGAACGAAGGGCTGCAATCCTGCGCATGCCGACAAGGCCAGCATGCTTATGAGCAGACAGAATAACTTGACATGTTTCAACATGAGAGTTTAATACTGGGAATGATGATCGATGTCAAGCGGTTTGATCTCATAAACAGACTGGAGATTTAGTCCGGTATCGGGTATCTTTGCTGGCATGAGAGTCAGTTCATTCCTGATCATACTTTTGCTGATTGCCGGTTGTGCCGCGCCCTCGGCGAAACAGCATTATTATGGGCTGAAATTTTTCGGGGTCAGAATGGACCAGGATGCCAGCGTTGAGGATTTAGTGATCACAGGATACACGGGTGAGGGCGTCCAATTCAAAGCCAATGCGGCAACGATGAGGCCGGAGATCACCGGATTGACCGAAATTGAACGCGATAAAATTCGAATTGAAATTAACAATCGCTCGCAAAGTGCGATACGGACGCACGCGAAGGCGGATTGGGTTCTGTTGAAACTATCGGACGGCACGGCTTATAAATTGGGTAATGAACACATGCTATCTGCGCCCCGCGCGGAGCCGATTCGCGCCGGACAAAAACGTTCTTATCTTTACCGCATCCCAAAAGATTTGAATCCTTTTGAAATTCGTTACGTTGCCATGCATTTGGGTTTATATGATTCCGTCATGGTTGTCATGAAACCGCTGCCCACCAAAGCTAAAGAAACCATCGTCAGCACGCGCAGCTTGCTTGAGGACTGAGCAAGGAGAATTCCCATGAAGAAGTCAGCGCTTATTGGTAAGTATAAAAAAGAAATCGAAAGAATTCAAAAACGCATTCATGGTTTGCAGCTTGCGATGCAGGACAAGAAGGTGCAAGCGGTTCTTACTGACCGAAATCCCGCCAAAATCAAAGCTATCGCATTCAAACTCACCGTCTCCCACATGATTTTAAATGATGCCCTGCATTTGTTGCTGGATAAACGGAACCCCGCTGAATTTCAAGCGGACCGCACTTTTATACCGTCCGGCAAGCAGGCGCTGCTTCCTATTTGATTCTGAAAAGAATCGTAAGACATGATATCCTTTAATGTTAGAGCGTAAGGGGGGTTACTCAATTGGCGGAAAAGCTCTTCAAAGAGGCAAGTGCCCGGCTCGTGGAAGCCGCCAAGCATATTATGATTTCTTCGGATACCGTGGAACGCC
>JBFHCO010000186.1:0-3033 GCA_041585205.1 Candidatus Omnitrophota bacterium
GGTTACGTCAATTTTAAAGATATCGTCAATGCCCTGAAGCTCAATCCTGAAAATCCTACCGTTGAAGGTATCATACGCCCAATCAAAAAGATTCCGGCAGAAACATCCCTTTCGCAATTGCTTTCAGAAATGATCCGCGAGCGGGCCCATATTGCGCTTGTGATTTCCAAAACAGAAAAGGTTTTGGGTATGGTGACGCTTGAAGATATTTTGGAGGAGCTGGTCGGAGAAATTGAGGATGAATATGACCGGCTGCCAACCCATCTTTACCCCTTCGGTTCAAGCTGGGCCGTGGGCGGGAGCGCTTCTATGGATGCTCTTTCGAATCTGCTACATAAACCGTTAGAGTTTAAAAAAACAACAGGGCATCCCGCGCATTTTGCCGCCTGGGTTGAGGAGCGTCTCGGCCGGCTGCCCGAGAAAGGTGAAGTGTTGGAAATTGAAGGTTTGAAAATCACCGTACGTAAGCTACGCCGCAAAAGACTGTGCGATGCGGTCGTTGAAGTAATGTCCGCATAAGATGGTCTCGCGAAGTTTAAAGGAGGGAATGTGAAAAAGATCTCAATCATGCTATTGCGTATATCTGTCGGTATTCTCATGATTTTATGGGGTATCGATAAGCTGATCAACACGTCCCATGCCCTGCAGGTCTCGGATCATTTTTATTGGGGGCTTTTTTCCAACGCGCTTGCGCAGCAAGTCTTTGGCGTGTTTGAAACTTTACTGGGTGTCGCTGTCGTCTTAGGATGGAAGCGCCGGCTTTTTTACCCGCCTCTGATTGTCATCAATGCCTTCAGCGCGCTCGGATCCTGGAAATCGATCATTGATCCTTGGGGCTGGTTTCTTGAAGGCGCCCATGTGCTATTGTACCCCGGTTTAATCATTCTGTTTGCCTGTGTCGTACTGCAGGCTTTTTTGAATGATGACGTCTATGCTTTGGATAAGCCATCGTAATTTTAAAACGGAGATCCTGTATGCTAAAATCTTGTAAATTAATCATGTTGGCAACATCATTGGCGCTGATCATTGTGACTACGGGGTGCGCGGTGCCAAAAAGCGCTGACGAATTACCGCCGCCCGCTTACCGGCAAGAGCGGCCCTACGCCAAAGGCACTATCCCTCAGGAACAGCTCGTGAATCTGGGCATCGGTGAAATTCAGCAGGAATAGAAATTGAAACCGTATTAAGCGGAAATTCTCAGAAGTTGCTTGGCGCGAACGGTTTGTTCGAAGCGATCAAGGATGGAGTCACGTGACTGCGGAGCAGGTTCCGGTTTAACGAACCAGGTCCGAATGGTATGAAGCCAGGCGGAAAAGCCAGGGTTCGCCGCCTCCACAGGTGCAGTATGTAAGGTCAACGCGTTAAGCGCAGCGTGCGAGTTAGGCGCACCGCTCCACGTTCCTAACGCCAGCAGACAACCCACCAGGATGAAAACAGCTAAAATTCTGCGCTTCATCACGATTAACCTCGTAATTTAAAGGTAGCAGAGATTTAGCCAATGTCAAAAAGCCGGGTTTTTCGTTCTTCCTAACTTACTCAAATTAAACCAGTTAGAATAATTTTCATGAAGAGTCATGAATTGACAAACCTCCCATGAACTGTTAGGATACGCGACTTATTGACAAGGTCTTTCATATGAAAATCAGCCCCATCGAAGAGATTATTGAAGAGATTCGCGCCGGCCGTATGGTGATCATGGCTGACGATGAAACCCGCGAGAACGAAGGCGATCTCATTTTCGCTGCCACTGCCGTCACACCCGAAAAAGTCAATTTCATGATGAAATACGGACGCGGTCTGATTTGTGTGCCTTTATCGGAAGAACGCGCAACTGAGCTTGAGCTCAAGGAAATGAATTTACCCCCGAAGGATTCCATGAAAACAGCCTTCATGGTTTCCGTCGATGCCCGGTGGGGCATCACGACCGGAATTTCGGCGCATGACCGCGCCGAAACGATCGAAGTCTTAGCCGATCCCAAGCGCCATCCTTCCGATGTGGTATCCCCCGGACATATTTTTCCTTTAAAAGCCAAAAAGGGCGGTGTTTTGATCCGCGCCGGCCACACCGAAGCGGCTGTCGATTTGGCGCGTCTCGCCGGATTGCCTCCGGTCGGTGTAATTTGTGAAATCATCAACGAAGACGGCTCGATGGCCCGGATCGGCGATCTCAAGCGTTTTGCGGCCGAACACAATTTGAAAATGGGTACGATCCGCGACCTGATCGAATACCGCCGCCGTTTCGATAAATTAATTGAGAAAATAAGCTCCGCAAAAATACCGACGGTTTTCGGTGAGTGGATGCTCCATGTGTACCGATCCCTTGTGGACGGCCGCGATCACGTGGCGCTTGTGAAAGGTGAAATTAAAGATCAGCCGACCCTGGTACGCGTGCATTCGGAATGTTTCACGGGCGATGTGATCGGGTCTTTGCGCTGTGACTGCCAAGATCAACTGATCGCCTCAATGGAGGCCATCGAAAAGGAAGGACACGGCGTGATCGTTTACATGCGCCAAGAGGGGCGAGGAATCGGGCTGGCGAATAAAATCAAGGCATATGCGCTGCAGGATAAAGGCCTCGATACCGTGGATGCCAATACCCAGCTTGGTTTCAAGCCGGATTTGCGCGAATACGGCATCGGTGCGCAAATCTTAAAAGATCTCGGGCTTTCCAAACTTCGTCTCATCACCAATAATCCCCGCAAGATTGTGGGTCTCGACGGCTATGACCTGCAGGTCACGGATCGCGTCTCACTCGTGACTCCGTCACACAGCCACAATGCGCAGTACCTGAAGACCAAAAAAGAAAAGCTCGGCCATTTTCTGAATCAGTAATATCCAGCACATGAAAACAAAACGCGGGCGCCTGTCAGGGCGCGGTAAAAAAATAGGGATTGTCGTTTCCCGCTTCAACGAATTCATCACGAAGCGGCTGCTCACGAGTGTGCTCGAAACGCTGGAGCAGGCCGATGTCAATGAAGGGGATATTGAAGTTGTCTGGACGCCGGGCGCGCTTGAAGTGCCTTTTTTTTGTCA
>JBFHCO010000187.1:0-3027 GCA_041585205.1 Candidatus Omnitrophota bacterium
GATTTCTTGCAGCCGCCAGACCTTGATTGTCTTGATGGACCGCTTTCACGCCATGTCCAAAGTCCTTAACGATTTCAGCGCACCCATCCGTTGAGCCGTCATTGATGACGATAATCTCATGAGGTTGCAGGCTTTGGAACTGCACGCTTTGCAGCGCGCTCTTCAAATAAAGCTCTGCATTATGAACAGGAATAATAACGCTGATGCGGTAAGGCGGGATCATCGCAGCGTAACTTCCGGAGGCGGGTTCGAGCCTCGCTCCTTCTTGCGCTCGATGGATTGCTTTAAAACGCTCAACATTTCCGATCGAGTTTCTTTGCGTTTCAAACCGGCGTTGAGGTTATGAATTCGTTTTTGCAGTAATGTGATATTCAAGACATCGATTCGGATACCGGCATCCTTGACGCGCGCAAACCAATCCGCACTTTCAGACAGCGGAAAGAGAGGATTATAATTGCCCACGATTTCAAATACATATCTGCGCGCCATCAAGGTGCTCGGAAAATAACCGATATGATCTTGCCGGAATCGCTGATGAGCATACCACACCGGCAATTCGCCGCCTCCTTCTGCAAATAGTCGCTGGAGGGTTAAGACACATCCTGCCTCCGGATTTTTCCTTAAGTGATCCGCTTGCAAGGAAAGCTTATTCGGCATCCAGAGATCATCCGCATCGATAAATGCGACGAACTCACCCCGCGCAAGGCTCAAGCCCGCGTTTCTGGCCCTGGGAATACCTTGGTTTTGCTGATAATGATAGCGAACGGATGGAAATGATTTAATGATTTGAGCAGTTCCGTCTTCCGAGCCGTCATCGATCACGATCACCTCAAAATTGGAGTAATCTTGATCGAAGACGCTTTGCAGAGTGCTTCTTATGAAATTTTCACCATTGAATACGGGCGTAATAACGCTGACCAAAGGATCGGTCATTGAATTGTGATCCCCTTTTGAGTGCTGTTTCGGCATTTTTCAATTGGCGGATGCACTGCCTGAATCGCGACTTAAGACGGTGAGAAATTCGAGCTGCTTTTCTTGTGCGGCCAGCCTTCTTCGTCCACCTCATGGATAGGATCGACGAGCAGAAATTCTTGCATGTCGGTATATTTTTCCAGCTTCGGCGCTACAAAAGGTTTTTTTTGAGCGGAGGAGAGACTTGGGCGGGCTTTCACAGCGGAGGGCATCGCTAGTTCCGTATTTTTAGCCTCTATCTCCCGAATCAAACCTTCCTCAAGCAATTGTTGAATGAAACGCTCTAAAGAATCCGCCATTTCACTTGGATTCCCGTCATACTGTTCATACAAGCGGCGAACAATCTTGCTGTGCATGCCCTCGGCATGAATCCAGTTCCAAATTTCTGCCGCAAGGTCGTTCATGCTGTAATAATTACCCGATTCAAGATTGATGGAGACAACTTCCCCATCGATGGTGTCGTGAACGACTTGCTGCCGGTTAACACTGTAAGTTTTACTCAAAGAGATCATGGCCTCCTCAGACGATGGATTTTAAGGAAGGTAACCCTAGATGATGTCTATATATACATCATTTTGTCGGTAAAATAAAGAGTTATGTCGGAAAGGCGGTTAGGAAAGAGGCGCTCTACTTTTTCGGGATAATCTATCCCTATCATATTGCTCCATAACATCTTGCGGCAAGCCGCTCATGGCGATTCTGCCTTTCTGAAGCAAAATAGCCCGGTCACAGTGATTCAAAATCCATTCCTTCGAATGACTGACAATCAAAATGGTCTTATCAGTCTTTCTCAGGGAAGCCATGAATTCTTTGCATTTCTCCGTGAAATGCGCATCCCCGGCACTCAAGGCCTCGTCAAAAATATAAATATTTGAGGAGCGATAATGCATGGTTTGATACAAAACGGAATAAAATAAACGCTGTTGCATCCCCCGCGACAGAAGTTGAAGCGGAACATATTCGAACTTCTCGAGCTCCGCGAATTGCAGGATCTGCTCTTTACTGCGCTCGATTTGCACCCGGGTCAATCCGATAATGGCTCCGTAAAGCTTCAAATTGTCGATAACCGCAAGCGTCGGCGCCATTTGAACACCACTTTGCAAAAAAGGCGCCACGTGTCCCCGGATATGCATTTCACCACTCGTGGGACGATAAATTCCCGTGATGATCCGCATCAGAGTCGTTTTCCCCGCTCCATTGTGACCGACGACACCCACTTTCTCTCCCTTTGGAATCTCAAGATCGATGCCTTCAAGCGCTTTGATAACCGTTTGTTCTTTTTGCTTAAGAAATCGATTTAACACATCCCGATAAAGAGGGATGTGTCTTTTTTCTCTGACAATAAAATGCTTCGTGACGTTTTTAAGTGAAATGATGGACATTACAATCGATCCGCGACGTAGCCTTCCAGACTTCGAAAAATCACCCAACCGGCAACGAATACCAATAGAGAGCAAATCATTAAAAGCGTCAGATTGAATAAACTCGGAACATTTCCGTACAGAATACATTCACGGGCCACGATCAAAACTTGCGATAAGGGGTTGATGCGAAGAAAGTCATTCAGCCAATGGTCTCCGAAATAATTCAGCCGGTAAAAGATCGGCGTGGCAAAAAACATGATCCGGACAAATATCTGCCAGACATAAGCAATATCGGAAAAAAAGACGCTGAGCACGGAAAGCATCAATGCGATCCCCAAATTAAAGAATATTTGGGCGGCAATCACCCAAAGATAAAACGCAGCGCTCCATTGAATCCATATCCCCTTAAACGTCATCAACAAAAGCACCACCGCTACGCCGATTAAAAAGATCATCAATTCATGCATTCCCGTCGCAACCACCAAAATCTTCTTGGGAAAAGTATGACTGAGAAGCAGAGAACGGTTTTTAATCAGGACTTTAGCGGCCTTCGAAGTCATACCGGCGAAAAATTGAAAATGGATCATTCCTAGCAGGATGTAAAAACCGTAATGTTGAATTTTTACGTTAAACCGGAATGTGAATACGGTTAAAAGGACGAAAGACAGGAGCAAAGGATGCAGCACATGCC
>JBFHCO010000188.1:0-2908 GCA_041585205.1 Candidatus Omnitrophota bacterium
CCGGCCGCGTGCGCGATTTCAATCGTCTCCATTTTGGCCATTTGCTTCATTTTGGATTTTGCGCGCGTCGCGGTGGAGGCCTTGGCCTTAAACCGGTCGATAAATTCCTGCAGCTGCGCCTTTTTCTTTTCAATGCCTTTGTTATAGGCGATTTTTTGGCGCAGGGTCTCTTCCTTGAATTCGAAATATTGCTCGATACCGCCCGGATAAAAGGTGAGTTCACCGTGTTCAACTTCAAGCGTGCTGTCGCAGGTACGCTTCAGGAACTCCCGGTCATGCGACACAATCAAATAGCCGCCGCGAAAATCAGCGAGGAAATTCTCAAGCAAAATCAGCGTGCTTAAATCGAGATAATTGGACGGCTCGTCAAGAATCAAAAAATTGGGGTCGCGTATCATCATGGCGGCAAGCTTGACGCGTGTTTGGAATCCCCCCGCCAAGGACTTAATCGTGACCTCCATATGGTCATCCGTGAGATGGAAGCGCGACGCGGTTTTGGCGCACAGCCACGCTTCTTCACCGGTGTATCGCGTGAGGAAATCAACCACCGTTTCATCCTGCTTGTAAGGGTCATGCTGCTCGAGATACCCGAGTTTCAGACTCCGGTTGCGGATGATTTCGCCGGAATCCTGCGGCTCCTGGCCGGTCATGATACGGCAAAGAGTCGACTTTCCGGCGCCGTTACGGCCGATGACACCGATACGCTGCCCCAGCGCGAAGGACGCCGTGGCGTTCTCGAGAATGGTGTCCGCGCCGTAGCGCTTGGAAATATTTTGAACCTGGAGAAGGACGGTCATTGCGAATTCGAGGCGGCTAATTTTTCCTTTTTGGCTTTCGGGAAGGCTTTAACGGTGCATTCGCGGACGAGGGCTTTTGTCCGGCTGCCGCAGCGCTCCTGATAAAGGAGCTCCACCGGACGGCGCGTGCGCGTGTAGCGCGAGGCCTTGCCGGCATTGTGTTTTTTGAAGCGCTCTTCAAGATTTTTAGTGATGCCCGTATAGAGTGAACCGTCGGCACAGCGCAGGAGATAAAGATACCAGTTCTCCCGAATCCTTTTTCGGGAGCGTTTGTCTTTCTCGCTCATTTTCGCAAGCATGCGCTTGTAAACCGGCTTCATTATTTAATCAGACGCAGAGTCAGCGGGTAACGGTAACGCTCACCGTCATTGGCTTTGACGGCTGCGACGACAACCAGAATAATATCGAGCAGGATAACGATAAAGATTAAGACAAAACCGATTATGATAAACATAAATAGACACGCGAGCAGTGCGTAAATCGTCATCGTGATTTGAAAATTGAGCGATTCCTTGCCTTGGTCATCTATCAAGGCGTGGTCCTTCCGGAGGAATAGCCACACCATCAGCGGACCGATTAAATTTCCGAACGGGATGCCGAGAAACCCGATTAAGGAGATCAGATGCGCCACCGTGGCCCAATTCTGGGCCTTTCTTTCCTCCATGGGCGGTTTGTCACTTTTTTGCGGAAGTTCGTCAGTCATACAGGTAGTTTAACTTGCGCGAATCGATTCACAAACATCTTTTTCAATCCGTTCCGGAAACCGGCGCGGTTTTCAGATAAATATCGCCGTAATAAGCCGTCACATGTTCACCCGTGTTATCGGTGTCGGTGAGGAATCCGATTCCGCGAATGTCCGGCGGCTCATGTCCGAAAGCAGCGCGGTAATCTTCAGCGACGTTGCGCTGATGGGCATGCCACTTCCCCGCCCCCTCCGGACCGGATTGGACGACAATCATTTTGACGCGCTTCGTATACGGATTTGAAACTATGGAGCCGGCGGGCGCATTGTTTGACCAGATATAGCTCAAGGCCCGTCTCGGAATCGGACGCCGGTACAGCATTTCCAATATACGGAAAACAAAGGCTTCAAAAAAACCCATGGCGGATTTGTCATGATCAAAAGCGACATAAACGCGCGCGGCATAATCGTCACCTTCCTTTTTGAGCAAATCACTTCCCCGGACGAGCTTTTCGGCCTTCCAGCTCCATTCCAGAACAGGATACTCATGCGCCGAAACGCGCATTTCGCGTCCGATGCCCGAAGCCGCGTCTTCGCTTTCGGCCTTTATGACGCGCCTTCCCCCGTCTATCACGGAGGTATATACCGTAAAACGCTCAACGTCCTTAAACGGAACCGCTTCCCAGCCGGCGGGAAGCGGGTCAGATTCACTCATTTCAGAAAACACGCCGACATCCAGTCTTCCGGAGGCCAAGCAAAGTATGCCGCAAATGAGAATCAACGGGAAACTGCGCTTCATGCGGGGCGTTATTTGATGTAAACCGACTTGACGTTGACGAATTCGCGGATACCGTAGAGAGAAAGTTCGCGGCCGTAGCCGGAGGCCTTGATGCCTCCGAAAGGCAACCGGGGGTCCGATTTGACGAAGGCGTTGACGAAACAAGCCCCGGCCTTAAGTTCATTGTGCGCGATACGCTCGCCACGCTTCTTGTTTTGCGTGAAGACCGCGGCACCCAGCCCGAAATCGGTTGAGTTCGCAATTTGAATCGCTTCCTTTTCGTCGCGAGCGCGGATTAAGGCCGCCACGGGGCCGAATATTTCATCCTCATAAGCCGGCATTCCCGGTTTGACGCCGCTTAAAACCGTGGGAGGATAAAAGGCGCCCGGGCCCTGAGGGATTTGACCGCCCAGCTTGAGCTGTGCCCCTTTTTTGACCGAAGCCTCGACTTGTTTGTGCACCTCGTCTCTTAAATCGGTCCGCGCAAGTGGGCCCACGGTCGTTTCCGCTTGCAGCGGATCTCCTATTCTCTGCTTTTTCATGTTTTCGATAAACAGTTTTTCGAATTCCGCGCATTTTTTTTCAACGACAATGAAACGCTTGGCCGCAATGCAGCTTTGGCCGCTGTTAATAAGGCGCGATGTCACGCAG
>JBFHCO010000189.1:0-2907 GCA_041585205.1 Candidatus Omnitrophota bacterium
AAGGCCAGGAGCGCGCCTATCAAGCCGCGGCCATGCGTCGTCTGAGAGAAATCGTGCAGGCCGCCGAATTTTATAAAATGGAGCAAGGCCGTTATCCGGAAGCGATTGAAAAGCTGGTCGATGAAAATTACCTGGATGAGGTGCCTTACCGCAAGCTTTTCAAAGACAGGGAATACGAACGTTACCGCTACCGGTTTCAAGCAGCAGGCTCCGCAAGTCCCTATCCGATCGAAGTCGAGCGCATGAGGCCATCCAAAGACCTGCCAAAAGTCCTCTCCTATGACGGGAAGTCAGAGAGAATTCTTCGTGACGGATACTAGCGCTAATGCGCTAGTGCGGCCGAGGCCGGTGCTTGACGCACCAGCCCGGACCGTGTGCCGAGTGTTAGTGATTCTAATCCTCAGCATGATCCGGCCTGCAGCCCTTTTCGCTGAGAGCAGCACGAACGTAGCCGCCTGGAGCGAACCCACTCAAGAAGAAATCGACCGGCAGCGAGAGATTCAAGCCTTGCATGCCCAACAGAAGCGGGAGGCAGCCATGGACCGGGAGATCGAGCGGCTTCGCCATCTTTTGAACCCCCCTTGATCCTTCTGCGGTTTGGGTATAAAATACGCCTGTCTCATGAGAGTTTTGCTGTTATTCCTCAGTTTTCCGCTCCTGCTGTTCTCTTCGCCCTCAAGCCTCTGGGCGGGTTATCAAAACGTGTGGACCGATAGCTCCGGAAGAAACTATTACGAAGAACCCTCCAGCGGCGGCGGTACGCCCGATACATATATATTGAACCGTCCGAGCGGCCCCTCTCAGGCGGAGCTCCGCGAACAGTATTTCGCAGAAGATGCCGCCGAAGCGGCGCTGGATGCAAGCGACCGCGGTTATGATGCCTACGAGCGCGGCGATTACGAAGGAGCGGTTGCCTATTATGAAGAAGCCCTCGAATACGCTCCCGATGATCCGGACATGCGGCATAATTTAAATCGTGCGCGTGAAGCGTTGAGGGAATCGCGAGCACCGAAACAAATCAAATCCGTCGATCTTCACAGCACCTTGGCATCCATCTCGGGCGGAGAGGCCGCCAGCGCGGAGGCGCGCAAGGGTTTTGATACCGCGGGCACGGATGCCGGCACGATGGAAATTCCGCCCGTCCGTCCGGACACGCAAGTGAGCGCCGGCGATCCCAAAGTTCCCCTTCTGAAAAGGACCCTTGCCATCACGAAAATGGAAGTCAAACGTGAAATGATCAAACATAAAATAAAAAAGCTGCAAAAAGAGCGTGAGAAACTGGATCCGGCCAAGGATGCTGTGAAGATTACTGAAATCAAGGACGAAGAAACCAAGCAGCAAGACCAAATCCATTTTCTTAATTTTTCGATCACCGAAGAATTACGCAAGGCCGACGATAAAAAATCAGACCGGGAAAAATCCAAGAAAGAAGAGGAAGGAAAATAACATGCGATTCTTAAAGCTTATGAGCGCAATTGTCCTTATGATTGTCTTGACCGCTTCCCTCGTTTATGCCGTCACCTTTAACAGTATCACGGCGTGGAATTACACGAACGTTTATTTTGACGGGGTGGACGGGCATGAGGGCCAGGTGACAGGGATTGATATCGACGGGGAGGTGGGCTATCCGCTTCATGTCGAAAGCCCGCGGGCGAATTGTCAGCCCGGCGGCAGTTGGACCTATTCGGCCGAGGTCTCAGACGGCACATTGCCGCCCGGTGTTTACATGAGTACGGCTTCCGGAGAATACGGCGTGATTAAAGGGATCCCGACCCAGCGCGGCCATTGGATTGTCGAAGTGCGCGCTTACAATTTCCGCTGTCAAGGCAACAATTACATGGGCTTTCGCCAGCAACTGCGTTTTCATATCAAAGGATCGGGCCAGGTGATTCAATGATTTTAAAGAAATGGATCCTTCCGGGCGCCTTCCTTGTGATTTTCTGTGCCGCCTCAACGGTTGAGGCCGGTTTAAAAAATCTCCATGGGTGGAATGATACGCCGATTTACGGCAATTCATCCACGGCGGAGGGTGTCGATATCGATGGTGAAGTCGGACATCCGTTAAGTGTCTCCGGCCCTACAGCCAATTGTAACGACGGCGGCCGGTGGACCTCCAATACGGACATCATCTCCGGTGAGCTTCCTCCCGGTCTTTCAAAGGATGGCAGAAACGGCAAGATCAGCGGGATCCCGACCGAGCGCGGCCATTGGATTGTTGAAATGGAAAACTCCAATATCGTATGTGACGGCCAAGGTTACAAAGGCTATACCCAACAACTGCGCTTTCATATCCAAGGATCCGGCCGAGTCATTCAATGAGCATTCAAAAGCTTGGGGTGATCGCCGCCGTTCTTGTGTTGGGGCTGCCGGTCGCCGTGAGTGCGGCCATCACCGAACCGTCTCCCATCCCTTCTCACCTTGCAGGCCGCGACGATCTTGCCGTCAAGCACTCCGCGTTAAAGCAGAAATTTAAATCGATCGAAGAAAAAAAAGAAACTCAAAATTTGAAGTGCCATCGCATCGCCGCCGATTCTCCGCTCGTCGAAACCTGCCGGAAAAATTTTGACGCCATTATGGCGGAGATCGATGTTTACAAAACAGAATACGAGGCCTATGAAGAGCTGCTGGCCGGGGCGGAAAATCCTTCGGTCTACGACAGCTTGCTGCTGATCCAAAGGCGCATCGACCGCGATTTGGAGCGTGTCAAGGAACGGCGGGGGGAGGCCATGCTGCAAAAGAGCCGTTTGGAAGGGATTATGGCAAAGGCGGGACGCGGTGAAAAAGATCCCCGGATGGACACGGAAGTTTTCCTGAAAGTGATTCAAGGCGCACCGGCCGGGATTGAACGGGCCAATGCGGCCTTGGCTGAAACAGAAATTGAAATCAAGAATCTTGAAAACAGGCGCC
>JBFHCO010000190.1:0-2886 GCA_041585205.1 Candidatus Omnitrophota bacterium
GCGCCGAATCACCGGTAGTGAAACATGCGTGGCGGACACCCAGGGCGTGGCTGAATACCTTCGGGGAATGGAAATACGCGAATCAAGCGCTGGAGCGTTTCCGCTGGCATCAGCGGCGTGTACTGAAGGGGCAGCTCCGCGCGCTTGTTAATTTGATCGTGGAATATAAGAATAATTTTGACCGTTTGCTCCGGTTTCTGCACGTCTCCTTTCCGGAATTGGCGCGCGCGGGTTTTTCATACGATGAGATCGTGCGTATACTGAGCGGAACTTACAAACAACTGGAGGCCGATTATGCCGCTAAAAGGTTCACAAATCCGGTGGAGATTCTCTCTTATGTTGCGTCGCGCATGCGCACGGAGACGGAAGACCACGGTATTCAGGTGCGCCGCTCCGAGCTGAGGAACAATGCTTGGACGCCGCCGGTATTGAAAGGGGATGAATCGGTTGAAAAATTGAATCAATATCTTGCGCAAATTCGAGAACAGATGACCGCGACCAAACGTCAGGCGGATGATCTGATTTATGAATTCGGCCAAACCGAAGGGGAAAAGACATTTTCCAAAGAAGAAACCCGGTTCTTATTTTCGCGGCGCGTGATTCAGGAAAAAACGCAGCAGCTCGGAAAACTCCGGAGTGAATATAACCGGCTGAAAAAGCTGTCCGAAGAAATCGAGCTTAAAATCAAGGTTGACGCCTTCGTCTCCGGACTGCTCAAGTCCTCTTCCAAACATGACCTGGAGGCCATAGCCGTGTCGCTTCAGCCGACGGGCATGCGGCAAACTGCCGAGCGCGGCGTGCTATTCGTGCGGGACGCCATCCAACAAGCGGGTTTATCCACGGATGACGAAGCATTGCTTAATCATCTCTACAGCAAGCTGCAGTCCATCAATTGGACGGAGGTCTTGGCGAACCGCTCCGAAATGAGGCTCAGCGATTTTCGCGGTCCTTTTGAAACGCAGGATGGTCGGCCGGTTTATGTGACGCCGACGGGTTTATCCTTCATCGGTTTTGAACAGGAGGTCCGTGACCGGTTTAAGGCCGGTGTCGGTGAACGGGTTTATCAAGTGGAAGTGCTGGGGGTCGAGCGGGAGTATCTCGAGGCCGGTGCGCGCACCATTTGGAATGATGAGGCCTATGTCGCGATTGGCGGCACGCTGATTTCGGCTTCTCAGCTGGATCCGGATGACGAACGCTGGCATTTACAGAATGTGCAATCACTCGAACTGGATCGCGAGGGCAAATTATACATAACTTATTTTGATCGGCGAAAGAAGGAGTTGAAGCGCCACATACTCTTGCCGGACGGAAAACTCGTGAATGAAAACAGGCTGCTCACGGATGCTTATGAAGCCGCGGCTTGGCTGCAAAAGGCCACCCAAAAGGGTTATCACGAAGTGATGTCGCGCAATATCCAATTGGAACTCACGCGATTTTATCAGGGGACCGCGGTGGTAAGCGGGAGTCTGTATTCCCGAAGCCCATCCGTCAAAATATTCCGGGGCCGCATGACGGACGGTCTGTTTCAATTCGCTTCCAAGCACGGCAATTGGATTCAAATCAATGAGCGCGGCGATATCAAGGTCGACGGCGTCCCGATTCAGCCGGATCCGGCATGGAGACAATCGAAACAGCGCAGTGAGTTGAGAGATGAGACCAGCGAAGAGTCCGCCTTTACCGCCGAGCCCAATCTGGATTATGTGACGGATGGGAAAAAACCGGAGATAAAAGATTTGAAACCGCTGCCGCGCGCGGAAGGGGAACCGGGGTGGGATTATATTACCGAGGATAAAAAGCGGTCTGAAGTACGCTTTGTTGAACATTCAACATCTAACATTCCTGTCGTTGCCCTCGTCGACGCCCGTAATTTGAATGCGCTCAGCGTTGATAATTGGGAGTCGCTTAAAAAAGAAATATTTATTACGGCTTACCGCAACCGCGAAATGAAATTGCTCATTTATAACGCGGATGCGGCGGATGAGACTTTTGATCATTTTCGCGAGCTAGATAACATTGTCGTGACGCCTTTGGATGCCGCGGCTGCACTTCAAATCTACGGCGGCAGCATTGAAACCGCCCATCATTTTTCAACGCTTGATTTCGCGGATCCGCGTGTCCAGTTTGGCGCGATGCGGCAGCGCGTCGAATTTATGCGCGCCCCATCCGGAGTTGAGGGAAGTTTCGCGAGTCTTCTATTATATGCCCAGGGCGAAAAAGATGGATTCTTCCGCGATCAAGACGGGTTTATCGCAGTCCATGACGCTATTCTGCAAATCACTCAGACCTTTCTCGCATCGCAAGTCATTCGATTCTCGGCATAAGATTTCCGTATAACTTAAGTCCAGCTCCTGCAAGAGATTACGAAATTTGCCTCAAAATACTCCTGTTAACAATGGCATACTTTATAGGTGGGGTGAGAGCGATGAAAAAGATGCTGACTTTGATACCGGTTTTGATGCTGACGGTGACGGTCGTTCCGGCCGAACCGCTGGAAGATGAGGCGCGTTTTCATGAGCCGGGCTATGTCGAATTGATGACATTTGACGAAATCTTCAATGAAATCACCGGATTCTATCAAGAGCCGGAAGGAGCGCAAGGCAAGTAAATACAGTACCGTGTACTGAGTACCGTGTAGTGAGTATCGTGTACCGAGTGTGAATGGTGTTCAGTACACGGTTTTTTTTGCCCATTTTTCCCGGTTCGCGATACTCGGCACTCAGTACACGGTACTACAATCCCCGTGAATATGATATAATCCTCGCCTTCATGTCAGAACAAACCCTAATTCCATCCGCAGTGAGTCTCTCGGCCGAAGTGGCTGTTCCTATTCCGGTCAGCGGTCTTTTTTCCTATATCATTCCATCTGACTGTCAAGCCAAAGCGAGA
>JBFHCO010000191.1:0-2847 GCA_041585205.1 Candidatus Omnitrophota bacterium
CCGGCTGCACCTTGAGCAGGAAGTGTTCGGCACACTCGATAAACTCGAAGAAAATGTGGACCGCGCCAATTCCGTGATCGAGCGGCTTTCAAGTTTCGCCAAAAAGCCCAAGGAACTTAAAATCGAAGCCGTGGATCTTAAGCGCGCGGCGGCCAATGCGCTGTCTTTTGTGGAACCCGAGCTGCAAAGCGAGGGGATCGCCGTGATTCAGAATTTTCCGGAGGAATTTCCGTTGGTGCGCGCCGATCAGCACACAATGGAGGATATTTTCCTCAACTTGATCGTCAACGCACGGCATGCGATCAGCCACGGCGGTCAAATCACCCTTGAAGGGACGCTGCAAAACGGCGAACTCAGCGTTTCCATCCGCGACACCGGATCCGGTATATCGAAAGACAATATCGACAGAATCTTTGACCCTTTTTTTACCACCAAAGACGTCACACGCGGCGAATCGCCGGGCCTGCAGAAGGGAACGGGGCTCGGACTTTTTATTGTGCGCGAATTCATCAAACGTTTCGGCGGGCGCATCACGGTTGAAAGCGAAGAGGGAAAGGGTACGGTCTTTCATTTGTATTTCCCCGAAATCACATGGGCCCAGCCGGCCGGCACCGAAAAAGGATAAATCATGGATGGAAGATACAAAGTACTCATGGTCGATGATGAAACGGACATTGTCAATTTCTTCGCTCAGACCTTCAAGAATTTCCGCCACATCGATTTTTTAAGCGCCGACCAGGCGGTCAAAGGCATCGAAACCGCCAAAAAGGAAAAGCCGGACGTGATTTTGCTTGATTTGCGCATGCCGGGCATGGGCGGGGAAGAAGCCCTGGCCACTCTGAAAATGGAGCTTCCCAAAACCAAATTCATCATCATGACCGGCTGGGAAGACGGCAGCACCCGCCAGCGCATCGAGAAGGAAATTGGCGTCGATGCCTATTACACCAAACCGGTTGACCTTGAAAAAGTAATCGCCAAGATCATGAGTCTGATGATGATCAAAGATTGATATTGATCGAAAATCCCGCCTGAAAAAACTTTCCTCGAGCGTTTTAAGAAGTCTCTTTTCAGCCCGTTTTTTTTGGGTTCGATTCGCAATTATTTAACATCTTTTGCCTGCTTGGCTTGCACTTCTCCCGTTCATCGGGTAATCCTTTATTTATGAGGATGGAGACTATGCTCGAGGATAAAAAAAGCGCGAACAAAGCGGTCTTTTCACGGGATTTTGAAACCCTTTTTCAAGCTTATTTTAACAATAAAATGATGGTCCTTTTGATGATGATCGAGCATCCCATGATTGCCCGGGACGCGATCTCAATCGAGAGGCAAAAGCTCTTTTTGCATGATTTGTACCATCATTTTTTGCCGTCGCATATGCCGTCCCGTTACCATCATGCCTTTCGGTGGTTAGAGCTGTTTTTTGAGAAATTTCCGGATATCGGCCCCGCTAAGATTCACCGGGCGACGCAAATGGTGGCCCTGATTTATGAGGCCTTCGGGATGCGGCTTGAGCCGCGCCTGGTCGCGACACGCATCGAAAAAGAGGGGTCCGGGTCCAAACGGTTACGCAACAAAAAGTAGGGAGTTTATGACGGAAAAACACCATAAAGAAGAAAACGATTTTATGAACAAATCCTTTCGCAAGACGCAGGCCTTTTACCGGCTGATGCGCCTGAAATGGTACCGCAAGCGCGTCAAGGCCGTCGAAAAAGAATTGGGCGAAAAGATTCACTGCTGCTAGACCGGCTTTTTCCTTTCTCGAGCAACTAGTCCCTGGCTTCCCCTTCGGGGGAGCTCTTTTTTCAAACCCCCAAACCCACCCTTGCAATCCGCCTCTTGCGCCGTATATAATTAAAGTAGTTAATAGTTAAGTATCTTAACTAATATGAATACACTTTATATCAAACCATTCGTCACCAATAAGCATCATGATCGGCTTTATAAATGCGCTCCCTTGAAGCCAACATTTCCGCTTGTCCTGCGAAAGCGCTCAGGCCACGAAAAGTATTATTCCGGTTTGTGTAGCCTTCGCTCGGAAAATGACCCGTTTCCCATTGCCATCGGAAACGGGCCATTTTACATTTCTCCGGACAACAGAAATGTTGTCTCGGTCGCGCATTTATTTCGGTTACAAGCAGCAGTATGTTCGCTGCTAGCATAGCCCAGATCATTCCGGATGTTGGAAGTGCGAAGCGAATAGCGCAGGATTTGTGCAAGACTTGGGCGATGCTGGCGAGGGGAAACGGCAGCACGCCAACACGCAATTTGTTGGCGTGAATGACGAGGGGCCCCCGACAAATCGCCCTTAGTGCTTGCCAAATCCGGAGCTTCTGAGCGGAGCAGGCCAACATCCGGAGTGAATCGAATGGCTTTGCTGTCCGCTGTTGATAAAAATGTAAAGGAATTTACGCCATGAATGAAAAAGAGAAGATGATGCAGTACTTCCGGGGGATTCAGATGAAATTTTCGCGGCTCTACGCTCATTTTTTGACCGCGGCGGATTTAACACTTCCGCAGTATGCGCTATTAAGCATTCTGGCGGCGGCCGAGAAGGCCATCCCGATGACGGAAGTCAGCGTGAAAATGCATATCTCAAAACCGGCGGTGACATATCTGGTCGACCGTCTTGAAAGGGCCAAATTTTTGAAACGTGCGACGCATCCGAGAGACCGGCGGGTGACGCTTCTTGAAATTCAAGCGAAGGGAGTGAACGTGGTCCGGCGCGCCCAAAAGCTTGCACTTGGATTCCTTATGGAAACGTTGGATGAGTTTAAACCGGCTGAACGCAATGTGATCGGCCGCTTTTACGGCCGGCTGTCTCAAGCCATGGATTTGATTTTAGCAAAA
>JBFHCO010000192.1:0-2756 GCA_041585205.1 Candidatus Omnitrophota bacterium
GTTAAAGAAAAAAATCTCTTGGTTGACATGAGTCGTCATAATTTATTGATCATCGGAATCGTGCTTATGGCGGTATGTCTCGCCGGTTGCGAAGAATTACACCCCTTTGAATCCATCCATTATAAGACTCCCGTGACGAAAGTCTTCACCAAACCGGAGGGGGCTAAAATTCAAGTCGACGGCGTCGACCGCGGCAAAGCTCCCGTGACGATTATTTGGGATATCGAAGACGAGGGATTGCACACCATCCGCGCCATTCCCATCCATGCCGGCCAATGCGTTCAGCGCGCCTATGTCAAAGGGGAAGGGGCCTTCCGCCCGAGCGCCAAATCCGAATATCCCGGCGAAATCCATTTTGACATGCATGATTGCTCCAAGAAAATTCTGCTGCCCGAAGGAGATGTGACGACAGCGGGCGCGGGCATGCCGGCGGCTGAAGCGGAATGAGCCCCAAAGGTTCCAAGTCGGTGTTTAAAATCGGACGCATCACCGCGGCGATTATTTTAATCATTCTCGGTTTTTTCGGATTGTTTCTGCCTGTGCTGCAGGGGATTCTATTTCTCGCGGCGGGCTGCCTGCTCCTGACCGTTGATTTTAAACCTTTCCGAAAATGGCTTTACCGATTAAAGAAGCGGTACCCTCAAATCCGCAAGCCGCTCAGGGATAGCCGCCGCTGGTTATTTCGAAAAAAAAGAAAGGGGCCATCATGATTCCGCCATCCGGAACTCCTATCACGAATCAACCCACGTTAAAACGCGCGCTCGGCTTGGTTTCACTGACTTTTTATGGCCTGGGCGGTATTTTGGGCGCGGGGATTTATGCCCTGATCGGTGAAGTCGCGGGCTCATCAGGCACCGCGTGCTGGCTCGCTTTTCTGGTTTCGTTTTGCGTGGCCAGTTTAACCGGGCTTACCTACTGCGAACTTGGAACCCGGTTTCCGAAATCTGCGGGGGAATCCGTGTACGCCTTGGCAGCCTTCCGTAAACAGTCTTTTTCCTATTTAATCGGTTTTTTTGTCTGTCTTTCCGGCGTCGTTTCAACGGGGGCTTTATCGCATGCCTTTGCGGGATACGCGCACAATCTTTGGGCGGGGGTTCCGCCTGTATTGTGGATGATCGGATTCATGGTCAGCTTGACCCTCATCACCCTTTGGGGAATCAAAGAGTCTTCTTGGTTTAATATCATCTGCACCTTGATTGAGGGGCTGGGAATTGTGATCGTGATCGCGGCGGGGATGAAATATCTGGGAAGTGTCAATTATTTATCTTTTCCGGAGAGCCCGGCCGCGGCATTGCCGGCTGTCGCGGTTCTGAACGGGGCCATGCTCGCTTTTTACGCATTCATCGGATTCGAGGATATCGTGAATGTGGCGGAAGAAACGCATCAACCTTCCGTGACGATACCCTGGGCCATTCTCATTTCGCTCGGCATATCCGCCGTGTTATACATCTTGACCGCGCTCGTAGCCGTTTCCGCTGTGCCGGCCGCTGAATTGGCGGCTTCCAAGGCGCCGCTCCTGCAGGTGGTTCAGAAGGGGTGGCCCTGGGTTCCGGTATCTGTCTTTACCTTAATCGCGCTTTTTGCGATTTCCAATTCGACATTGATTAATTTCATCATGAGTTCACGCCTGCTTTACGGGATGTCGCGCGAAGGTTTGTTGCCGGGAGCTTTCGGTAAAATTCATCCGAAGTTCAGAACGCCGCATTGGTCGATCCTCTTTATCTTGGCCGTGTCGTTGGCGCTTGCCATGACGGGCGGACTGCAAAAGCTGGCCGGCGCCACCAGCTTCCTGTTATTGGTGGTTTTTACCGTCATGAATGTTTCGCTGATTATAATTAAGCGCCGCGATAAAAATACAGATATGTCTTTTTCGATTCCCTCCTGGATACCGTATGCCGGCGCACTGACGAGTACGGCGCTGGTTTTATTTGTGGATCTGGATTCTTTAACACCCCTCATAATTCTATTTGTGTTGGGGCTTGCCTTATTCCTGTTTCAAAAGGTTGTCAATCGATTCAGCAGAAAGGCGCAGGGCTTTTGAAACGCGCGATTTATCTGCCCCTGATCGCGCTTGTCCTCGGTTCCGCCTTCTTATTGGAAGGCGGTTATGTTTTGGCCGGTAAGCAGAGCCGCATTCAGCGCCAAATGGATAATGTCAAAGTGAGCTTGCATGAATTCAGCGTATTACGGCAAGAGCTTGAAAAAATGTCGGCGGTCATGCCCGATCAGGAGCGGATCGGCATGAACGCCATTTTTCAGATGATTGATGAAACCATGGATGATTTGCTTGCCTTAAGATCCATGGTGATGATGTCTGACGCTTCCTTAGATCGCACGCAGACCGATAAACTTGTATTGTTCTGGATCGAAGATGTTTATGAAGAATCGCAAGTCAATATGCATGTGCTGGACAGCATGGTTGAAATGAAATTCGGATATCAGGTGCGATATGCGGTTCAGAAGAACAAAGAAATCATCCGCCAGCTGACACCCTCTCTGAAAAAATTGCAGCAGCTTTACGGACATGCATGACAGGCGAAATATTCTTTGTCCGGAACTAAACAATAATTGACATACCGCTCTCGTTTGGCACAATAACTCCATGGGAAAGCAGGAGCCGGCATGAAAATAAAAAAAATCGGCGTATTGACGGGCGGAGGTGATTGTCCCGGTTTGAACGCCGTAATTCGCGCCGTCGTGAAGTCGGCATGTTTTGAACATCATATCGAGACTGTCGGCATCCAGGACGGATATGA
>JBFHCO010000193.1:0-2748 GCA_041585205.1 Candidatus Omnitrophota bacterium
CATTCCCAAGGAAATTTTTCATGATTAAAAGAAAACGGAAGGTTCGCAAGGATACCAATAAAGAAGTGCGAAAATTCTTTGATTTTAATCGCCAACGATTCGCGAGCAGCCTCGTTGAATTAAAACAAATTTATTTCACATTGCGTTCCAGTAAGTTGTGGTGGGCAAGCGTCTGCGTTTTAGGTGTCATTCTCACCTCCTCATTGGTGAATCTTAAAATCCTGGATGAAGATAAAAATCTGGTTCTCCTTCAAGGCGAAGCGCCTGATAAAAGCAATTACAGTCTTGTGATCACGGATAATCTCAGATTTATTGCGGGAAAAAGCCTCGAATTATTTGCGGATAAACTACCGGATGATCAAATAAGTTTTTCATTAACCTACGCATTCACGATTTTGAAGGAGGGGGATTATTGGATACTAATCGGTGGGACGCCCCCGGGTTCAGTCAAAGCCGGTGTACCTCAAGACTGGTTTTCTCCTTATTGGATATCCATCGACGGTTCGGCGTTTCAAAAGTTGACGCATGAATCCATGGAAAAAGCCTTCCCGAATTACCCGAAGAACACCGAATACGTCCCGGGCGGTTATCACTGGACTCGAATCGGCTCACACTTTTTTACGGAAGGCCGGCATAAGATTGAAATCAAGGTTATGGACAGGAGGAAACGGGACGGAAAGTACGTCATGTACTTAGACGCAATTTTTCTTGCTCCGAAAGGATGGAAGCCTGTGAGATCCATGAGCTATCTGTCTAACGAATTATTTTTGGATCATGCGGAAAATAACTTAAATTCCTAAGGCCCGTCAGAAGATTTTATTAAAGATCCAGCCTAAAATAAAAACTTGAGGGAGTGTTGCTGCCAACATCCAAAGGGCCGTTTTCTTGCCCAGATGGGACCAGATTAATCCGATTTCCGTAATATCCGTCACAACACCGCCCATCAAAAAGGCAAAAGCATTTCCCAATGCTCCTGTTTGCCGGTAAATCTCAAAGGCAAGCGGCGAGGTTCCTTCGGAACACACCTCTAATACCGTCGCTAAAGCCATGGTTACAAGCAAACCCAAAAACGTCGGCCCGAAATATTCGTTAAAAAAATTTTCGGGCACGAAGGCCTGCGCCAAACTGGCCAGCAAGACGCCGATCAGCACCCAACCCAGCACCATGCCCGCAAGGTCCCGCGCACCCTTAAGGATACGTCGTGCGTCCTCAAGCAATAAGCTCACCGTCGGGCGGTAGTTTAAAAACCGGGTTTTAATGTCCCGGCGTATGGAAAAACCGGGCTCCACAGAAACCGTGTGTTTATTGGTTTCAATCCATCCCATTTTTTCCAGTGCTAAAAATAACACGCCGGTTGCCACGGCGATAACCAAAGCAGCGCCGATGATCCAAAATGCTTTCGCATGAAAAAAACCGATCAGCAGGAATGTAATCGGAAGACTGGCCCAGGGACTCGCCAAGAGAAAACTGATCACTGCCGGCCCGGAGGCCCCCTTTTTATGCAGTTCCATCGAGAGGGCGATCACCCCGTGGCTGCATGCGCTGGCCAAGAAACCAAAACACACGGAATACAAAACGGTCCGTTTTTTCCTTTGCGCCAGAATTTTGGAAACATATTCCCGCGGGATATAACAATCGATGACTCCTCCCACCAGAAATCCCAGCACAATCGGAAGCCACATGATATCCGCGTAACTAAGGAACGCGTGCCGGAAGGACGCCAGCGCTTCAAGGATAAAGGAAGCGACCAAAAGTATGGTCAAAAGGGCCAAAATAATAAATAACGGCTTGCGGTAGAACGGATGGCTCCGATGATGGGAGTGTTCAGCGTGACAACTCGGTTCAGGCTCAGCGGCCATAAACCAAAATACCGCCAAAATAGGCGGTAAAGGCAACCAAGATATTCCCGGCAACGGCCTGAGCTACATTGAGTGACGGAGAAAATTTTAAATCGCCCGGCGCCCATTTCCAATAAAAAGCTCGTATTGTATAAATAATAAATACTGTGACGGCGGCGAGCGCATGATTGCGGACATCACCCACAATATTGGAAAGTCCTCCCGCATCGATAAATCCGGTCACCATGGCCGCCAACATAGAGATATACCCTAATTTAAAGGTCAGCAGAGCGAAACGGCGGTATTCGACCTCACGCTTGACCATCCAAAGGCCCAATAAAATAAGCTCGTAGAAATAAAAGGTAATCGGCAAATGCACTAAAATGGGATGCAACAAAATCCGAGTCATGGATTATCTTTTTTTATGGAAGATTCCGCGGATTCCTGAGATCCTTTTCGTACCGCGATTTTTCTTCTTTTTTCCTGATACATCGCTGCGTCGGCCAATTCGATCAATTCATTGAGCGTACAAGGTTGATCTGGATGATAACGGACGACGCCGATGCTCAAGGAGATGCGATAATCCGAATCTTTCCTGTGATTCAGCTCGTCTATATTTTTTTGTAAGCGCAACTTAATCATCTCATCGCTGGCATCCAGCCCTTCGATCATAAGAATCAAAAACTCATCTCCGCCGATGCGCCCGACCACATCGGAACGTCGGAAGGTGGTACGCAATACGTCGGCCGTCTCCTGAAGGGCAACATCTCCCTTTTGATGACCCAGGCGGTCATTGATTGCTTTTAAACCATCTAAATCAACAAATAAAAGGCATAACCCCCTTTTGGTGCGATTAGATAAGAGGATTTGCTGCTCTACAAAGCGGGTAAAACCGCGGCGATTGTAAACA
>JBFHCO010000194.1:0-2732 GCA_041585205.1 Candidatus Omnitrophota bacterium
CGTCCTTAAAAGGCTGATGCGCGAAGGCGTGGATATTGTGCGTATCAACGCATCCCATATCGAAACCGAGCAGCTCCCCGGCTATGTCCGCTTGATCCGGCAATGCGCCCGCGCCGTCGGTAAACCGGTGAGTGTTCTCGTGGATTTGCAGGGGCCGCGCATCCGAACGGGCCCCTTGAAGCATCCGAAAGTTGTCCGCCTCTCCCGGGGCCAGAAAATCGCCATTCACATGCACCGCAGAATTGGAGACGCGGCTTATCTGACAACCGATGACCCGCGGCTCAATTCAGCCGTCCATAAGGGAACTCGCATTTTTATCGATAATGGATTGATTGAAATTGAGGTCCTTTCAATTTCAAAAAATGTCATTCGCTGCCGGGTAGTAACCAGCGGTTATCTGGGGGAAAATAAGGGCATCATCATTCCGGACGCCAAACGCCATTTGCCTTCCCTGACGACTAATGACCGCAGGCATCTGAAGGTAGCGTTGCGGGAGGGCGTTGATTTGATCGCGCTTTCCTTCGTGCGGGATAAAAAAGATATTGAAAGTCTCAGGAAATTGATCGGTAAAAAAAGCAAATCCATTTCAATCATTGCAAAGATCGAAAAAAAAGAGGCCTTGCGCCATATCGATGAAATCATCCAGGCGGCGGACGGTATCATGATTGCACGGGGGGATTTAGGCATAGAAATCGGTGTTCACCGCGTTCCTTTTGTTCAAAAGATGCTCGTACGCAAGGCGCATCAAATCGGTGTGCCCGTGATCACAGCCACGCAAATGCTTGAATCCATGATGGTGAATGCCCAACCGTTGCGTGCCGAAGTTTCCGATATTGCCAATTCGGTTTTGGAGGGTTCAGATGCCGTCATGCTTTCGGGTGAAACCGCCGTCGGTAAATATCCGGTGCAAGTGGTTCGGATTATGCGTAGAATCACCACGGAAGCTGAAAACTATTTGCGCTCGATTTCATCCGCTTTAAACCCAAAATAGGAATAAAACTACTTTATTCATAATGAGTTACGTAAATACAAAAATTAAATTATCGCCCAGCGCTTTAAGCCTCTTTCGGGATTGCCCGCGCTGTTTTTGGCTGGATAAAAATAAAAAAATCAAAAGACCGCGCGGCATCTTTCCTTCGCTTCCCGGGGGGATGGACCGCGAAATAAAAAAGCATTTTGACAAATACCGCGCGCAAGGAAAATTACCCCCCGAAATGAGCGGCCCCGAATTTGAGGGTGTTCAGCTTTATGCGGATGCGGACCGGCTTGAAAAATGGCGCAACTGGAAGACGGGCCCCGAATATGTCGACCGGGAAATCGAAAGTATTTTAAGCGGTGCCTTGGACGACCTCTTGGTCAAAGGCGGCCGGTACATTCCGTTTGATTACAAAACCAAAGGGTCGCCGAGCACGATCGAAGATGCGGTCAAATATTATCAAACGCAATTGGAATGCTACGCGCTTTTGATGGAGGCGAACGGGTTAAAATCCGCCGGTTTCGGTTATTTACTCTATTATTCCCCGTTTGAAGTCACCGAAAACGGCATGGTTGAATTCAAGGTCCAGCCCATCAAAATTGAAACCGATATCGAGCGCGCCCGGAACCTTTTCCGTCAAGCGGTTGAGCTTCTCAGGGGCCCCTTGCCCGTCTCCAGCCCCGAATGCGAATATTGCGCCTGGCTCAGGCGCTTTAAAACCCCCTTTAAATAAGGGATTTCGGCTTATATTTGGCAGTCATCGCTAGAATATGCTATATTATTCCCACAATATGCCTAAGAAATTTCTGACCCTTTTATTAGCAGTCACGGTGATGACGCTGGCATCCGGCGCCATTCATTGCGGCTGCGCTATGGCCGAAGTGTTTAAGCCGGTAGAAACGGCGCATGATGCAATGTCCGACTGTCACGGAAGCAGCAGCGAATCATCCGGAAGCGCTCAAGATGAATGCTGCAACGGCTGTGCGATTGAGAAATTCGCTCCCATCGCCCCGTCTTATCAGATTGCTTCCGGCCATTCGGTTTTCTTTTCTTCACAGCTTTTTCTCGCTATCGCCGCCGATCAACTTGCCCCGGCGGCCGCAAAGCGGTATCACGCACAGGATTTCGATCCCTCACCGCATCGATCGCAGCCTCTTTATATTCTGATTCAAGTCCTCCGATTCTAATTTTTCCTCCGTCTGAACTTTTGTCCTAAAAGACAAGAGAAGTGTTTCTTTTGTTCATCGGAGGAGGAAATGAATCAACCGTTTCAAAAAATCACAGGTTTTATTCTGGCGTTGGTGATGGCGCAGAATCTGCCGGCGCTTGCCGTGATGGATTCCGTCGCGATGGAGCCCGTGCGCCTGGAAGACCTGCTGGTCGAAGCGGAATCGAGAAATCCCCAGATCATAGCAGCCAAGGCCGAGTGGGAAGCCGCCAAAAAGCGGATCGTGCAGTCATGGGCCTTGCCGGATCCCATGGCCGGCTATGACATTATGGGAGAAATGACCGAAACGCGCGTCGGGCCTCAGGAGCAGCGCTTCATGATATCGCAAAAAATTCCCTTCCCTCTGAAGCTCTGGCAGAGAAGAAAAATGGCCAAGAAGGAGGCCGAGGCCGCCGAGCAGCGTTACTTGATCACCCGCCGCGACATTTTAAACGAGGTTCGGCAGAGTTTTTATGACCTGTATGAGATCGATGAATCGATTGAAGTGATTGAAGAGATTCACGCGTTGCTTAAAAGGTTTGAAGCATC
>JBFHCO010000195.1:0-2718 GCA_041585205.1 Candidatus Omnitrophota bacterium
CGCGGCACAACTCAAGGCGGATCAAGATGCTTCAGAAATTGCCATTGATTTGAACCATTTAAGGCAGGCTTTTTTCCGCCATATGAAGCGGGAGGGTTTGTACTACGGATATATCGACGGTTGGAGCGAGGAGACATCAGCGCTTACGGCTTTGCAGCTCGATTTACCGAACTTGAGCCCGCAGCAGATATTTTGGCAATACGAGCGAATCGCGAAGGAGTTAAAGCAGCGGGGTTTTGTCTTGGAAAGAGACTCCTCGGCGGTTGCCATTTTAACGGAGATCCTGTTGAGCCGCTCGGAAGTGCGCTCGACCCGATCGGGGTCGAGCACTCCTCCGGACGCGATGCGATGGGCATCGCGCTCGGAAATGAGAACAATCAGCTATGAAGACTTCATGGCCTTGATAGAAAATGAGAAAATCCGGGAGATTTTGAAACCGGTCATAGAATATTTGTATGCGCGCTATGCTCACATCAAGTCATGGAAAAAACATTCTGACGAGAATCCGGTCGAGCATGAAAAAGCCTATTCCGACATTTACGACAAGGTCGCAACGGTTCATGAAGCGCTGAACCGTCAGAAAATTGACAGACATGTCTTGGATGAAGCGTTTGAACAAATGGTGCGGGGCTTGGATCAGAAGGGCGAAAAAGTTCCCGTCATGGTCGGTTGGTTTCTGGCTAGCTTAGCCAGTGATGATAGAAAAAGAGAGGCCCGTCTTTTGGAGAGAGGGATTGATGCCGACTTGCTCGATGATTATTACACCGACGATGAGGATGTCGACAGGAGCCCCGAGTATAGATATCAAATGCAAACCCTTTTGAGTTCTGTGCCTGAATCCGCGCATTACCAAATTATGCTCATGGTTTATTTTAGGAAGATGTTTCAGAGTCATCCGGATGGAATCACGGTTACCCTGGATGAAATATGGAATGCCTTACCGGAAAAATATTCAAAAATAGATTTTATTTATGCGCTTAACATGCATGTTGAGTTATTGAATGATCAGGCATTCCTTGATCTTAACGAAATTGACCCGCAGCCTTATAAGATCGAAGATCTCGGTCACAGACGCTACCGCATCTCACCGCGCTCGGAGGTGCGCACAGACCAGCCCGTCTCTTTAGAAAGCTATGACTTTAAATGGAACACCATTCATTATCCTTCGAAGATGTCGTTTGTGGTTCGCGGGTTATACGGAGTGGATTTAGTTTTTAAAGCGGTGACACTACTCGAATATATTGATTACGAGGTTTGGAAGGGCGAGAGAGAGTCAGGAACGATTACGTTTCAGTTGGATCGGCACGACAACATTTACAGCGTGATCCCATCCCTCATCGATCACGATCCGACGATTCGTCTCGTGATTGATGAGCTGAATCGTTGGAAGGGCCGGCCCTTCAATATCCAAACCATCAAAGACATATCCCGCTCGGAGGTGCGGGCCAGTCTCAATCCGGTGCCGGGCGGAACCTTGGATGAAATTCATAACCGCTTCTATGAACTGGTCGCGGGCTTAAAAACTTCGGACGGGATACCGATCGCCGGTCTTCATCTTTACCGGTCGACGCGTACATCGCCGCAAACCAGTGCGTTGACGCCGTTTCCGGGCGAACAGGACGCTGCCGATTACCTTCAACAAGCTCAAGAAGTATTTTTAGTCCCCGTCAGAAATGCCGGAATGATCGAAAGAATTTCAGGCAAGGGAAAGCACATTCCTCTGATCGGACATAAGGGCTACATTGCCTATATTGCCATCACGTTGTCGAACGGGGATCAGCCCACCATCACCAGCATTATTGCCCCGGGATTCCCGCTCGGTAAAGATAATATGGAATTCGTTCGCCGGCTCTTCCTCTTCTTTAAAGAACAAGGTTTTTACTGGCTGAATTGGTCCGTGATGTCTCCGGATGGAAAAATCGGTTTTAGAACGGCCTTGCGTGAATTCATGCGCGCCGGGGCTTTGCAAAGAACCGGTTATCAGAAAGGGAAAAATATTCCGGGATTCAGTCAGCTTACGCATGGCTTAAAAAATCAGGAGATTGATTTTGAAACGCTGGATCAAATTGATTGGAAGGAGGTAAGGGGTGACGGTAAAAATCGCGGAGCGGGTTTTTACCAGGCCCGATCGGTCCCCAAAGATATCGGCAGCAATGATCCGGACCATTACCTGATTGATTTACAGGCATTTCAGGATACCAAACCTTCGTTCAGAGATCAGTCCAAAAAGGTCAGGTCGGAAGTGCGCTCGACCCGATCGAGGTCGAGCACTCCTCCGGACGCTCCGCCAATCGCGGCGCGCTCGGAGGTGAGAACCATCAGTTTCGAAGACTTCATGGCCTTGATCGAAAATGAAAAAATCCGGGAAGTGTTGCAACCGGTTATAGAGCAATTGTATCAACAGTATTCCCATATCAAGTCATGGGAGAAATTTAATGACGAAAATCCGGACGAATTTGATAAGGTCCATCTTAATATTATCGACAAGATCAGACCGGTTTATGAAGCGCTGACCCGTCATAAAATTGGCAGACATGCGTTGGATGATGCGTTTGAACAAATCGTGCGGGGTCTGGATCAGACGGGCGAAAAAGTTCCCGTCATGGTCGGTTTTTTTCTGACGGAATTAGCCAGTTATGATGCCGGCAGAGGGAACCGTCTCTTGGAAAAGGGTATATTTGTAGACTTGATCCGCGATTATTATACGGACGATAAAGA
>JBFHCO010000196.1:0-2686 GCA_041585205.1 Candidatus Omnitrophota bacterium
GGATCCAGATCCAGGAAGGCAAGGTAAGGAATGCGGTAACGCCCGGCATCCCGCCCATCCGCAGATTTTTCGGCGGCTTTAAGCGTTGATTCAAGGTCCTTTAGTGCCAGTTCTGCATCGCGGAAATCGACGGCAGTTTCATTGACGCCGGCCCAGTGCTCCATAAAAGCCGTTAAGTTCTCATGCATTTCTCTTCTCAGTTCATTGTTCAAGGCGGGCCGGGTCAGCGCATTTTCAGACATGCCCCTCGCTACCCGGGAACTCCAAATCCAGAGATATGCCCTTGCCGCGGCTTTCCTCACGACCGGCTCTTTGAGATCCGAATTCTTTTTGGTGTGAATGCCGTCTATCCGACTCCCGCGCATGCGGCTCACAAGAAAATCGACGACTCTCTGCCGATGACTTTCATTTTCATCGCTGAATAAAACACCGGTCATTCCGAGCAGTTCCAATGCGGCCACAGCCTGGTTCGCGTTTAACCCCACCCCGCTTCCGAATGTCTTTGATAGAATATTGTGCTCAATGGACTTCAAGCTCTCTTGATCCTGCCGGAGGGACTGAATGATGACCCTGGCCAGTTGATCTTGGACAAGGTCTCTGGATTTAAAATCGTAAGGGATACCCGCCCGGACCCAGTCTTCCAGAAAATGCTCTTTATCTCCGGATGTCGGCCACACCTTATCCACTCCGATTTCCAGTAAAATATCCGCCAGCACCTGCCTTCTCGAACCTTCAGTTTTCGGATCCTTGCTTTTTAATGCCAACTCGGCCTTCAAAAACTCCGGGTCGAAACTGAAAATTTTAGCGATCACCGTTCTCACGAGGGACGCCAGGTGCATTTTCTTCCGCTGATGCAGAATTTGTTCCAAAAGAAGGTTCAGAAAGTTTCTCATCAAGTCAGGATCCGAGGAAAACAACTGACGGAATATGTCAGGATCCATTTGCGCCCAGATTTCAAGCACCAGCTGAATCCTTGCAACATTCGACTCACCGTTGGCCGCAATGAGGGCGCTTCTAAGCGGGAAGACAGAATCGCTGCCGATTCCGGCAAGTGTATTTTGAATGGCATTTAAAATATTGTTGTATAAGAATCGGTTTCTGGCATTCCGGATATGCCTCCGGTCTTCTTCATTTTGATTTAACGCCAAAATCAAGCCATCAATAATATTCTTTTTTGTCTCCGGGCCCATGGCCGCTATTTGAGGAGCAATGCCCGGGAGTTGTTCTGCCGTCTGCATCCGCTTTTCGATGATAAAACTGTTCAACGATTTGATGGTCTCATGGATACGGCTTAACGCATCATCCCCTTCCCGAAACCCGTAATCCACGGCAAGAGACCGGAAATACTCATCCTGATCCTGGACAGCCATTAATTTGGCGGCCTCCCTTAAATCTGCATCGCTATCGATATTGTTGAGCGCCTCCTTCGCAGACTTCATAAAACTGACATTACGAAGGTACAGTGTGAGATCATCCGATATGAGGGTCGGATAAAGATATCCCTGATGAAAGTGAAGCCAGACGGGCAACCCTTTCTGCAGCAGCGTCTCTTCAAGTCCTGAAATCAGATAAGCATTGCGGAAAGCGCTGGTCGGTACGTCCGTGTATTTTTCTGAAAGCGCATGCCACATCCCCTGAATCAGAAATTCGTGTGACAGTTGCCCGCCGCCAACAACCATATGTTTTAAATGAACCCGTTTCCCCCGGTTGGGGTCCCCTGATTTGACAAGTTCGATAATGGCCTTCACGGTTGGCGGCTGTCCTCGATTTTCATCAAAGATTCCGAAAATCGCGGCGATCATCCCGAGACGGTCCAGATCCAGAACTTCCGGCGTGATTTGCGTAAGGTCATTATCGCGATGCGTCACAATGACTTCCGCCTGATTCTGTTTTAAATAGCGCAGCAAGGATTCCTGAAGAACCTCTTTTGTGTATTGCGTCGAATCGTCCCCGCCGGGCACCACCCTGAAGGCCGTATGCGGTCTGGCCAACTGCTGCGTCGCATTGCCATGCCCCGTCGTAAAGAGCGGGCTGTGCTTTTCTTTTTGAATCCAATGGCTGCTCCACAAGCCCCGGATACCCTTGATAAACGTCCACCCCCGCACGACATCCTGTTCGATAAAAAAGACGTTCTGACTCGAAAATCCGTAAAATTGATTTTTTACTAAATCGTCGATGATTGCCTGCTTGTTATGAGGACTCACGTGAAGAATCATACGGACATGGGCCAAAGGTTTTTGAAGATCGATTCCGAGCTGCTTCGCCTCGGATTGCGTCAGTTGGAGCTTCTGAAGTCCTCTTTCGATCGCCATGCGAAAAGCCAGAAATTGACGCGGGCCAAGCGGGGCCTTGATATTCGGATCCGCACCCTGAGGAAGTTCCCTATGGGGATTTCGGCTTTGCTCCATGGCCACGGGATCAACGAAATACATCCCCCGTTCATGCAGTTTCGTTTCGCCTCCGAAGAAATGCTCGCTGACGATTTTTCCCCTTACCACGGCAAGCAAAGCCTGTTTTCTTTTTTTGTTTCTTTCCGCGGGTTGGTCCAAATTATAGTTCGCGGGGGTTTTAATCTGTGATTGCGGTTCCAGCTCGATATCTTCCATCGTCCGGTTAAACAGTTGGGTGAAAGTCAGCTCTTTGATTTCCCGGATAATATCTTTAATACCCTTTATTTTTGCCGGCC
>JBFHCO010000197.1:0-2620 GCA_041585205.1 Candidatus Omnitrophota bacterium
ACAAAGAGAAACATAAAAAAACAAATGCCTGCGGCGCATATCCACTTGGCTATAGGCCGGTAACACGACAGGCCTGTGAACGTCTTTGAAACGGGAGTGGTCATGCTGGATCTCAGGCGGGGCGCGCAGTGCTTTGCGGCTGCTTGGCCTCGTAGCCGTCGACCAGATTCTTCGCAAAACGCATCATGTCGTGAATATGGGCATATGTGAATTTGCCGCTGCGCCCCGTGGTGCTTAGGTTGTCGAATTGGCGGAGATAATCGAAAAGCGTACGGGTATCCTTCTCGGAGCCGACTTGGAGTACGGGGTATGCCCGCGGCAGGCGCATGACTTCGGCTGACAATATTTCCTCTTTTTCAAACCAGCCCAGCGTGCGCAGCTGGGCGCTGACGCGCTGAATCAAATCCGCCGGCTGCTCACGCCAAAGCGCGTCATCCTCCCAGCACGGAATTTCGGCGACAAGGGAGGTCTTGCCTTCGGGCGCCATCGAAGCACTGCGGTTTTTGGGTTCGTACACGCGCGTAAAGTCAAAATCGCGCTCCGGAAAATAGACGGAACCGTTGCGTGTCACGGAATTCTTGGCTAGGAAGAAGGCGACTAAAATTATATTTCGGAAACGCAGGTTTCCGGCCGCTTTCAGTATCGGTTCGGGCGGCGCGGGGTCCAGCAGCCGGATTAAAAGAGATATCGGCAGCGTATTGACCACTTCTCCCGTCGGGGTTTGGCCCCGGTTTGTTTCAATAGCCCGGATGCTGTGTCCGTCATGCAGGATTTTTGTGACCGTCTCGCCGAGATGCAAGGTATCGCTGCCGCACGACTGCGCCAGCCGTTCGGTAATTTCACCTATCCCTTGCTTCGGATAATAAAAGGCGCCATCCAAATGCTGCGTTTTCTTCTTCATGCCGCCCGTAAGCTCGAGCAGAAATGTCCACAGGCCCATGCCCTTCAAGCGTTTGCCTGAAACCTGAGGCAACAGCCGGCGGCAAGGGATTCCCCACAATTTTTCGGAATAATTCAACAGAAACATCTGCGCTATGAGACGGCCGTAGCGGCGCACGGAAATCTCTTCAAAGTTCGCCGGCTTATCTGAAGGCGCGCGCCGGGCTTTCAGGAAATCGGCCGCGGCCTTTAAACATGTTTTCAAGCCGAGACTTTTGAAAACGTTCAACGGCGAGAGCGGGAAATCGACATAATTGCCTTCGATATAAATCTGGCTGGGGACTTCGATGCGCAGAAGGTCATCGCCCAGCAAGGTTTTAATTTCAGCGGTCATTTCGGGATCTTTGTCATGAAAGCGGTGCGCCCCGGAATCAAATAAAAAATCGCCAAAGCGGTACGTGCGCGCCAACCCACCCGGAACTTCACCGGCTTCGAAAAGCGTGAAGGGAATGCCCTTTTTGCGTGCGAAATACCCCACCGCAAGACCTGCGGCGCCTCCGCCCAAAATAGTCAGCCGGTCAATTTGTTTGTTCATATCTCGCTTCTTTATGAGCCGCAAACCATAAATACAGTGCAGCCATCAACCAGGTTAAGGTATAAAAAATGCGGAACGGGACATTCGCGGGATCCTTCAGATAAAAATATTTATGCGGTGCAATCATAGGTAAAAGGACCAATAGAAAAATAAAACCGGCAGCCGCGCGGGCCCGCCCGCGGAGGCGGTGCCCGGCCGCAAGCGCATACAGCGCGGCAAGCGGCAATAAAATAAGGATATCCGCAAATTCGCGGTAATAAACCCATAAACGCGCCACTAGGGCGCTCACAGCCGCCAAAACCCAGACATTAGCACGACGGTAATAAAAAATCCAGAGCCCGAGCAATCCGAACACTCCCAAAGCGTATGTCAGTATCCATGATTGACGCCCCGTTTCAATCAGCCATCCTTGCAAGAGGCTGTAATCCCTGCCTTTGGCGTATGCAGTTCCGGAATGAATCCAGCCCGTCAACGCATGCCCCAGCGGAACATCCTGATACAGCGCGCCCGTGATATTCAAATAGGTGTATATCAAAAGCGCCGCGAGAACGGCGCGAAAGGCACGCTGCTTTACCAGATAGACCCAGAAAAAAGGCAAAGTAAATTGAGGTTTAATCAGCGCAATCGCAATTAAAACGGCGGCGAGAATATCCCGGCGCCAAGTAAGGGGTCTTTCCAAGACAAGCAAGGCGGCCCACAGTGCCGGTAAAGCAATCATGCTGGTTTGACCGCTGCCGATTGAAACGCTCATGCTGATTAAGGAAAGCGGCAATACCAGCCAAAGGGCCTTCTCAATTTTGGATTGAGGCAAAACCGTTTTTTGCGCAAGATATAAAATCCAGGCAAGCATCAGCACGCAAAGGCCGGCCCAGACCTTACGCGCCGGTTCGTAGTCCAGCCAGCCGATAACCGGATACAGCATCACATAGGTAGCGGGAGGATATGTCCGGCGCTTCTTGCCTTCGGGGCCGTACACCGGCTTGCCGGCAAACCACGCCGTCATTTCCTTCTGTCGGAGCGCCAAATCGGTAGCCGCATACCGGTCCTGCTCAATCAACAACTGGTCAAAACCGGTTTTTTGCGTCAGGCGCGTGAAGGCAAGCCAAGTCAGCACGAGCACAAAAAAAAGCAGTGCCAATTTAACGC
>JBFHCO010000198.1:0-2592 GCA_041585205.1 Candidatus Omnitrophota bacterium
ATTAAAACCTTATCGATTCTTGACCCTTTTACTCCGAGTCCCGGACCGCTTTATTGGGCTTCGCTCATCGCGGGAAAAACCGACGTACCTCAGAAGATACGGAGAGAACATCTGGACGGTTTGGCTCTTTTGGCAATCGGCGCCCATCTTTATGCCCAACTTCCGGAAGAAAACGACATCAAGGAAAAATTTCATTTTGAAGTCATTAATGAGCATGTGAAAAGCCTGGAATATTACTCTGTGTTGACGGAAGAGCAAAGAGAGCAAGCGAAAATTCTTAACGCAAGAGATTTGGCTGATTTTTACGCAAAAGAAGCCAACCGATCCGAATTAAGACACGGAGCTTGGGAGAAAATCCGTGATTCAAAATGGGGGAGGGCTGCCGTGCTTTCGGGAGTATTGGCTGCGGCGGCCGCCGGATTTCTCCATGTGAAGCCGTGGGAACAAGAAATCAATTCCGAATTGAGATCTTCCGCGGATGAAGCGGTCTGGGTGAAGCGTTTGTCCGCCTTTAATCATGACGAGCGCAATCAGGCGGTGGAATCTTATCTACAGGCGGTGGAGCGGAAGCTAATCAGCAACTCTTTGCAAAAGAAAGTCATGGAGAGCCTCCTCCAGTCCTTTGATAAACATTTGCAGGCCGGAGACGAGGAAAGCCTGCATCACGCGCAGCACATCATAGACGTGTTGCAAGGACAACCCTCGCTTACTGATAAAAGAAATCCGGACGGCCAAAAAATTATAATGGATATATATGTCAGCCGCATTCAGGATTCCAGCTTAACGGATTTGGTCAGGCTATATAGCGCCGTTTATTTATCATTTTTGTTAGCACCCATGATCGCGGAGGAACTTCCCGCGAATATCCGCAGTGATCAGGTGATATCCACATTATTGGGTTTCGAAGATTTGGGCGAAACATCAAAGCAAATAAGAAATGTTATAGAGAAATTTCCATTTCCTGCTGACCCTCAGAGGTCATTTCCGAAGAAATTTGAAGAAACCGAAAAGCTTTCTAACAATCAACATAAAGTCTACGTGGATTTTGTGGATTTAATCGCGAAATCCGTTTCCGCCCGTCGGTCAGAAGTGAGGACAGAAGATGTCCGGCTTACATGGAACGCCTGGTGGAAGACGCTCGGCAGCTGGGAGAATACCCATGCTCATTTGAATTTGCTCGAGCCGCAGACGCGCCAAATTCTAAAGTCGAGAATTCATGAGTTGGTCAATCAGTTGGCGGAAACCGAAGCCGATCTGAATCATCTTGTGAGCGTCGCCATACCGGCAGCGCTTTGGAGTGTTCAGGAAGGGTATTCCGATTACCGTCTCATCTATCATCCCGAACAAAGCCATGTCCGGCGTCATATTAAGCAGGAGGCATCCGGAGAAGAACCCCATCCCGCCGGAATCATCGATTTTTATACGCTCGAGGAGAAAGTAGTTGAACAGTCCGCTTCCGTTGTCATTGTTCCGGCGGGTCATCTGGCCTTGCGTTCCGAACTGCGGGAGCAGGATCATTTGAAGATCGATGTACGGAATTACAAGCTCGATCAGGCCGCTTCAAAAGCTCAATCCTCCAACATTCAACCGCCGGTAATTTCGCAAGGAGCTCAGCGCATTGCTCCGGGCGGCGAAGCCCGTTCAACGGACGGAAGGTCTGAAGCAAGGGCGACTGTGAAAGAAGTTGAATTTGCCGGAATACGTTACGGAGTAAATGACATACCGGGCCTGACGATTAACCAATACAAACTCAGGGTTCAGCATGACCCCCGCGAATATGCGGCCTATGCCCTTTTATCAAAAAAGAACTATACGAACGACGTCATGCATTGGGAATCCCTGCTCGAAGTCAGGCGAAAAGGCTCCGTCAAGGTTGCCGAGGAGCTTTTCGCCGAAATTTTTAACCATGTCCAATCCGTCCGCCATGGCGAAACCGAGGACATGGTTGCAAGCATCAAAGCACGCTTCGAAGGCGATGCTTCCGTGGAAACGATTGATTACCGCCACCCATTCGCCATGCTCATGCATCCCGGCGGGAACGGCGAAACCGGGCTCCGCCGCTCGGAAGTGAGAATGTCGGATCAGGATGAGCTTGCGTTGAGGGGCTTCCAAGCAGTTTATGAGCATTTTAAGACTGAAATTGGATCCAGTCCCGACTCGGCCGCGATCTTAACCGGAAGTCTTTTGAAACAGGGAGCGGATCAGGACGCATTCGAAAATAATTTGCGGCGTGCAAAAGAGTTATGGGAGCAAATCCGGATTGCTCTGGAAGAGGATCGCCGTGACTCCGTGTATACGGATATTCATCTGGCGGTTACGATCTTGACCGCCGCGGCCATCCAAGCAGGCGGTCATGATCGAGACGGTTGGGATTACATGCCGGCCCTCCAAGCGTATCGCGAGATCGCCGGAGAGTTAAAGAGGTTGAAAATCAGAACGATTGCTTCGGTCAAACCGCTGGTCTCGTTACCGGTCATCGCAAAATTGGCCGCCATGAAATATCGGACGGGTCAAAGCGCTCAAGCTGTCGTAGCGGCTTTTGAAGAAATCAGGCATCAAATAAGGATTCGGTACGAATATGAGGAGACGGAC
>JBFHCO010000199.1:0-2571 GCA_041585205.1 Candidatus Omnitrophota bacterium
CGTATCCGGTATGGCAACGCTGACACGAATCTTCTCCAAATCGGTTTGGCCGGATGCGAATTGCAGGACTTCCTCGGCGGTCTTTTTGACGTTGACTCTTTCCTTGTTTGCCCGGTCATCGTAGGGCCGGGCGAAGTCAGAAAGACGCTGCATGATGTCCATAGCCCGGGCGAGATGTTCGCGGGAGGTCCGGAGCACTTCCTCGGATTTCTTTTCCGCCTCCGACGGATCGGCATATTGGCGGCGGTTGACGGCATCCAGATGCGCGTCGATTTTTCCCTGAATGACATAGAGGGGATTGCGGATTTCATGATTCATGCTAGCTGCGAGCGTTCCGATTGCGGCCAGTTTATCGCGGTGCACGATTTTTGCGATTTCCTCCACATCAAAAAGCTGCCGTCGGATCATAAAATAGGCCGTGATGACGGGATAAAGCGGCATTAAGAACAGGGCGTATTGGGGAAACGAGATGTCATAGACGGGTAAAAAAGTTAGACCGCCGCCGAGAAAACCCGAGAACTTGGCGATGATTAATCCCAAAAGCTGCGGCTTTTCCGGCCCCTCAGCCCGCCGCCATTTTTTGACCAATAAATGAAAGGTGAAGGGTACGATAAGGAAAAAAACGCCCGTGAAGACATAATAAGCAAGTGCCGGTTTACAGTAATAATCAAAATCCAGCACCGGTTCAACCGTGGGAATAAACCAAGGTGTGAAGACAAAGCCTTCAATGACGATCGAGACGGCGTAAACGGCGAAAAGAAGGGGGCGGAAGCGCTGGAGATTGCCGGTGAATATGAGCGCAAAGTGCAGCCACGTGGCCGGAATCATCACTGAGGCCGCATGGCCGATGCGGCCGTAAAGCAATGATGTATCGTAAGAGACATTGGTACCGATCATAATGGCAAAACCGATGCCCCAAATGCTGGCGAGTACGGAATAAATGAAATAACTCCGCCCGACCGCGTCCTGCCGTTTGAACCAAATAATTAAGCTGACAATGAAGGAGCTGAAAGCAAAGAAAAGAACGCAAAAATTGTAGGGATTCATGTTCTGAATTCGAGCGTAAAAGCCGTTCCTTGCCCCGGTTTGGATTTGACCGCGATTTTTCCGCCGTTACGCTCCACAAGCTGCTTCGTGATATAGAGTCCGAGGCCGGTTCCTTCTTCCTTCGTCGTGTAAAAAGGCTCAAACACATGTTTCATCTGCTCATCCGCCAGACCGGGGCCGCTGTCTTGAATGGTTAATTGAACGCATCCTTCTTCTCGGCGGCCCATAATGGTGATTTCACCCTGCGGGCGGGATTTTAAGGCCTGGCAGGCATTCACAATCAGATTGAAAAAGATCTCTTCAAGCTGCCTTTTATCGGCCCGCACGGCCGGCAGGTCGCGCGGAAACTGAATGGTCAGCTTGATTTTATCCGTATCGAGCTCATGCTGAACAAGAGGAAGAATTTCTTTCAGGACCGCTTCGGGTTTGACGGATTCCGCTTGCGATTCCCGCAGGGTTTCGCGTTTGGCAAAGGATGAAAAGCGTTTGATAATGTCCATGGCGCGCTCGGCCTGCAGGACAATTTTTTCGAGCTTTTCGCGCCCCGGCTCACCGGCCGCAGCCACTGCCTGAGAAGGATGCTCGAGGCATGCCTGCGCCAAGCCTTTGATGATGTAAAGGGGGTTGCGCACCTCATGATTGATGCTCGTCGCCAGTGTCCCAATCGCCGCGAGTTTATCACGATGGATTGCTTCAATAAGTGTTTCGGTATCAAAAAGCTGTTTGCGAGTCATAACGTAGGCCAATAAAAATTGCCATAAAGGCATCATCAGCAGATTGTATTGCGGCAGAGGAATTTCGTAAATCGGAAGGAATGAAAGTGAGCCGGTACCGAATCCATAAAGCATGGCTCCAAACATCAGTTTATAATTTGTGACCTTTTGGTAGGACTTTTCCGACTTCCAAGATTGGTAGAGCACCCAAAAAGAATAGATGACGATAGCAGAAAATAGAATCGTAAAAAGCAGATAAACAAATCCGGGCACTGTGTAATTATTAACACTTACAATGGAGCGAAAACCCACTACAAACCATGGTGTAAAAGTGAACGGCAAGATCAGGAGAGTAGCCGCATAAGCCGTAATAAGCTGATTTCTCAGCTTGTGAAGCGTAGCCGTATAAATTAAAACAAAGTGCAGCCACGTCACAGGAATAAACAGAGCGGCTTTTTGAGCAAATCTTCCCCAATTTTGCGCTAAATGAGCCGGAAGGTCATTATTGAGGTTAAAGGTGAGCCCGAGCGCCCACAAAAAAACGGTTATGCTGAAGATTAAATAAAAGACGCCTGAGCGATCCCGGCGTTTAAAAAATACTAACACACCCGTTAGAAGCGAATTATAACCCACGAGTGACAGCGCTATCGGAAGTCCGGAAGGGTAAAGCCAATTCATATGCTTTAAATTTTCACACCTCAATGCAAGTTACAGATTAAATTCCAGTGTAAAAGTTGTTCCTTTATTCAGTGCAGAATGAACTTGGATTTTTCCACCGTTTCGCTCAACCAATTGTTTCGTAATATAAAGA
>JBFHCO010000200.1:0-2567 GCA_041585205.1 Candidatus Omnitrophota bacterium
ACCATATCGTGGGCGGTTTGCGAACGGCCGTCGGAAAAAAACGATGCTCATGATCCAACTCATTGCTCATTGCTCGTTGCTCGTTACTCATAACTCATCGCTTATTGCTTACAATTCAGGTTGATACGGCTGTTTTTCCTCGCAATCGCCGGAACAACCCCAACACATCATCGGAAATGCTGTACGCGCAGGGGATTAAAACCAAGGTGAGCACAGTCGCAAAGGCGAGGCCCCAGCCGATGGCAAGCGCCATGGGCTTCAAGAAAGGATCACTGCCTCCGAGACCATAAGCCACCGGCAATAGGCCAACAAGCGTCGTCACGGTGGTTAAAATGACAGGGCGCAGCCGGATTTTGCCGGCTTGGATAATGGATTCAAATGCACTCATGCCGGATTTCCTCAAGGAAACGATGAAATCCACCAGCACAATCGAGTCATTGACCACAACTCCGCTCAATCCGATCACTCCAAGCAACGCCATGAAACTGATGGGCTTACCGTGCAGGTAAAAAATTAATATCACACCGACGATGCCGAAAGGGATCGCCAGCATCACGATCAAGGGACGCACCACCGAATTGAAATTGGCCGCCAAGATGACGAATATCAAAAAAACCGCCAGAAAAAGCGCCCGCATGAAATCTTGCAGCGATTGCCGCGTTTCCTCCTGCTCTCCGCCAAAGCTCAGCGTGATACCCGAATAAGCTCTCGCAATTTCCGTTTCAAAAAATGAGCGCGCTTTGCGCTCGATTTCAAGGGGTGAAACCTTCTTTTCATCGATATCCGCCGTGACTTGCACCAAGCGTTTGCGATCCAAATGTTTGATCGCATGCACCCCCGGCACTTCTTCAAACGCGGCGACGCGCCGCAGCGGCACCAAATGCCCGAAGCGATTCGGAATATACACTTCATCCAAAATTTCTTTGCTGCGCACCTTTTCTTCCGGATACCGCACCAGCACATCAATTTCTTCATCTGTCTTCTTAATGGTCGTGGCCACCCCGCCTTCGATGGCGTTGCGTACCGCCGTCGCGATCATCCGGATGTCCAAAAAGGCCTTGGCAGCCTTTTGCTCATCAATCACCACGCGCAGTTCGGTCTTGCCCGGATCGTAATCGTCCTGCACATCTTTAAGTCCGGAAATTTGATTCAAAAAAGTTTTAAAGCGGCCTGCAACCTCCTCGAGCAAATCCAGGCGGTCACCCCTTAATTCGATCGTGACGGGTTTTCCGACCGGCGGCCCGGCCTGCACCTTTTCAAAGGTTACCTCGTCAAACAATTCACCGTGAATATCGGTATCTTTTCTCAAGGCATCGATGATGGCATCGGCGCTGCGCCGGCCTTTGGTTTTCTCAGGCGTCAAGAAAACATGAATTTGGCCGACATGCGTGCCGCGATCCGTGCGCGGATCCCGCCGACCTTCCGTGACAAGCCCCACCTGAGTCACGAAATTATCCATCTCATGCGCCGGGAGTTTCAGCACATATTCTTCGAAGCGCCCCATACGGCGGTCCATTTCCTCAAGCGAAGTTCCGATCGGCGCTTTGAAACGAACAAAAAATTCCTCGATCAAGCCCTGCGGAAATAAGATAAACCGCATCGAGGTCATATAGAGCAGGATGGCGCCGACAAAGCAGCCCGCAAAGGCCGTGATCGCCAGATAACGGTGCCGAATCACCCATTTCAGAAATCCGCCGTACACCCCCTGCATCCGCTCCATAAACTTTTCGCGCAGAGGATGGCCCGAAACATTATGCGGCCGCGAGAAATCCGCCAAGTGACTCGGCAAAATCACAAAACATTCAAATAAAGAAGCGGAAAGCGCGATGATCACGACCACCGGGATGGCGGCGATGAATTTGCCGATAATGCCGCTCATGAAAAAAAGCGGGATGAAAGCCACAATCGTCGTCAGCACCGTCGTCGTGACCGGCAAGGCCACCTGGGATGCGCCCGTGACAGCCGCTTCGCGCGGCGGCATCCCCTTCTCGATCAATCGGTTGACGTTTTCTGAAACAATGATCGCGTCATCGACCACCATGCCGAGTACCATGATCAAGCCGAACATGGTGATGAGATTAATGGACATGCCCGCAAACTTCATCATCACAAAAGCCGTCATGACGGCGATCGGGATGCCGATCACAGTCATTAAAGCGACATTGCGCGATAGAAAAAGCATCAACGCGAGGATGACGAATGTAATGCCGACCAAGCCGTTATTCTTTAAAACATTGAGACGGCGCTTCACGTAGTAAGATAAATCATCGAAATAACTGACTTTCAGTTCAGGCGGCGCTTCGGCCTGAAAGGCCTTGACGGTTTCTTTGACTTGATTGACAAGGCGGACGATGTCGCCGCGTTCCTTTTTCACCACCGTCAAATTGATCGCCTTGGAGCCGAAGGTCTTTTCAATCATGTCATCGTCTTCAAAGGTGTCCTGGACCTGCGCCACATCCTTGACCTGAATCCAATTGCCCAAATCATTGGCCCGGATGATCACCTCACGGATCTCTTCGGCCGTTTCGAATTCACCCATGGTGCGCACCAAAAAATCACCGCGCCGC
>JBFHCO010000201.1:0-2566 GCA_041585205.1 Candidatus Omnitrophota bacterium
ATTCCGCTTGCCTTTCCCAGCCCGAAGTGAAGAGGCAATACACTCATATTGGTGCCGCTAAATTCACCCACTTCTTTGGCTTGCATGCCGTCGGCGGTGTAAACTTCCACCCTGGTCCCCACCGCATCACGCGCCGTTGGCCCTGAACCGCGTGGTATGATTTCAATCCAAGTATTTTCGGTTTCGGTTCTGTTTATCAAAACCGTATATTCGCCCGGTAAACCAAGCGTCGTCGTAAAAACATCCATCAGGCCGTCACGGTTAATGTCCCAAATATGCGCCGCGGATGCCTTTCCCGATCCATCCTCATATGTGGGTAAAATATTTGATGTAAACCGGCCGTGACCGTCATTCAGAAGCAGGAAATCTTTCCCTCTTTCATTGAGGCTGCCTTTTTGAATCAAAAAGAGATCTTGATATCCGTCATTATTAAAATCGCCGGCCACGCCGCTTTGAATAGAATGAACTTTACCGCCCGTAATGCGCAATCGTTGCCGGATAAAAGTTCTATAACCGCTATTTTGGAGAACCATGTGGCGGGGCAGATCTTGTAGCCGAGGTGCTCTGGTCTCAAATCCGTGCGTTTGGATATCCCGGATGGTTTCAGAAATTAACAACCCCAGAACATAGAACTCTTTTTGTCCCGATATCTTTCTGCCCTTGGCAAGAAAATGGGAATATCCCGATTCATCCTCATAAATGTAGATACCATCTTCGGTAATCTCAGGTACCCCCGGTGTGAGATCCCGTAAAGTAATAGGTCTATTGCGGCTCGCATAAATTTGCTTCGACATAATTTTATTCTTTCCGAGAAAGAGCTTGAGATTGGAATTAACGGCACTGAACTTATCTTGGTTTGTCGTATTGATACCGCGCTGGTGTTCGATTCGGACGATCTGAATGGATGACAATGCCGCCGACAACCGAACATGATCTATATCCGGCTTGCTCTGCCGCATTTCCATACGGATCCACAGTTCGCCCGGCGTTTTTATAGAATAACCATCTTCCGAAAGGGCCTCTCTTGAGTCCAGAAAAAGAATATCAGATCGGCCGTCTCCGTCAACATCCAGAACCACTTTCGCATAAGTATTTGGAGAAGCGATTCCCAGCTTCATAGATTTAAATGTCGCGCCTCGTTCATTCCAAAAGACGGTACCGGTAGCATGATCAAAAAAATCAGGGTATCCATCCTGATCAAAATCATGCCACGAATGCAGAGTATGAGGAGCCTGTGCATGAACAGCCGGCATCAAGCGTTGCGTCTGTTCCAGAAACGTACCCCCCTCAGTTTGTCGATACAGCCTGGAACGAGATTCATCATGAAATCGGGAAGACGTATTACCGATAAAAATATCCAAAAGGCCATCTTTATCGTAATCCGTGACACTGACGGTTTGACTGCGCCCGTGAAGATCCGTGTCAAGCAGGCTCTGCGAGATGTCGACAAAAGGCTCCGGATAATTGTTTTGAAAGATTCGATTCAAATCTCCTTTTTGTTTTCGAATTCCCCATCCGCCTCCGGTTATTTGGATCAGTTCCGCGTCACCGTCATTGTCTAAATCGGCAGCCGCAACGCCGTGACAATCGCCGCATCGAACACCCAACTCTTGGCCTGTGACTTTCATGAATTGATCACCGTTGTTATTGATATAAAAAGCTTCTTCCGTTTCCAACCCGGAATTGGAACCGTGATTATTCGCGTAAAAATCATAGAATCCGTCTTGATTCAAATCCAAAACCGCAATACCGTAAGATTCAGAAAATATCTTCAATCCCAGTTCACGGGTTTTATCGGCCATCAGGACTTCAGACGATGGACGCGTAAATCCCGCATGCACAGACCATGCAATACCACCCGCTGCAATAGCCGATATAAAAACCAATGCCTGGAACACGAGTCTTTGATTCATCTTTTCGCTGTTGCCGCCACTTCCAGCGCCGGCAAAGACAACCCCCGTCTTAGGAAGGCATTCCGGCAGGCTTGGGTCAGTTTTCCCCCGGCAAAGGTTTCCTGAAACACAGCTATTCTATGTGCCGGTAGATACACTTGCTCATCCCAGCGGGTCTTCTTTCGCGGATTCGGCCACAATCCTAAAGTCTTACAAACGTTGTCATTGGTTGAAAGCTTATAATCATCCGGGTATTCATCGCGCAAGAACGCCCTTTTTAAGATCCGTGCCCGGATAAAATGGTGGCTATAAAATCCATGGTAGGTACTTTTCCGGATTAATTTTTCCCCATTTGGTGTCGTAATCGATTTTCGATCGATCAAAAATCGATTATTCCATTGATTGTTGGTGACCATGATACCGCCGATTCTAAAATCATTTAAATCGGTTACGAAAGAATAAAGTTGACTCGCGCGCCTTTCGTCAATGCTGAAAAGAAACCGGTCATCGGCGCACCACCACACCCACTCCTTACCCGGAATGTCCTCCAGGAGCGCTTTCATGGTAAATTTTGTTTCTTTTTTTGTTTGCACCAAATCGATTTGATCGCCGTATTTTTCTTTGAGAGCAGAAGGATACTTTTCGTTGAACGGAATTTTGAATATAAAAGGGTG
>JBFHCO010000202.1:0-2537 GCA_041585205.1 Candidatus Omnitrophota bacterium
ATGCAAGCCTGAACAATCGGCGTGCTCTCAGGCAAAGCGTGATAGGCAATGAGCGCGCCTCCCAAAGGACGTATGAACGTATGCACAGCGTCCCAAATATTATCCACATAGGGTACTTTGTCGGCAATGAATTCAATTAAATAAACGGCGACGGCAACCGCGATGACGATAGGATGAGATAGAATTTCCAGATCGCCCGGCAAGACAATCCACCCAAGGCGATGCGCTAGACCCAGACCGGCAATGGTAAGATATAAATTGATTCCCGAAGCCCAGGAACTTCCCAGAATTAAACCGACGAGAGCTAATTCATCCATGGCTTAGCAAAAACCCCGGACGGGCGTTTTGCCCATCCGGGGTCACACATTCACCGATTAAAAAGGGCACGCTAATAACCCATTTTTTCCTTCATATCCTTACCGGCTTTTTCAGCTTCGTGCTTCGCTTTCTTGGCTTGAATCTCCGCATGCCGCTTTAATCTGGCGGCTTGGCGCTCGGCCAGAATTTGATCTTTCTCCAGGCCTGATTTACCGAGCGTCGCCATCCAGTCACCCAACTTATCAAAAGGCGTGTCTTTATAATCCCCGCCGCCGGCCAATGCAGCCGGCGAAGGAAAAATTGCAAAGGCAAAAACAATCAATAGTACAACCGCAATCAGTTTTCTCGTCATACATCCCTCCTCATAGAGCATTTGCGTTGGCGCTGCTTATTTTCAAACCGAGGCTTGTTTTCTCCCCAACAAGAAATACAAAATTAATCCCACAACCGGAAGTATGAGTATCAACAATACCCACAGAAGCTTCTGTCCGCCCGTCTTCGGGCTCTTGACGCAATCGATGATCGCCCAGATATCGAGAACCAATATGACCAACCCGATAATCGCTTCCATGTCGCCCTCCTTGAATTGCTTTTAAACCATTTCTCCAATAATATTATCGCCTTTAAAATTCGATTACAAGATAAGGATCTGCTTCAACCGGCGCGTTAACCGCGACTGGTGATTTCGATCAGATGGTATCCGAATTGTGTTTTGACCGGTCCGTGCACTTTACCAATTTCCTTCTGGAAAACAACCCGGTCAAATTCAGGAACCATCTGCCCCTCGGTAAACCGTCCCAAAGCACCTCCTTTTTTTCCCGATGGACATTTCGAATGCTGTTTGGCGATTTCCGCAAAATCCGCGCCTTTTTCAATCTGCGCTTTGAGATCGTTACATTTTTGCTCGCTGTCGACTAAGATGTGACGTGCTTCAGCAAATGCCATGATTTACTCCTCTTCTCTGGGTTCCGTTTTACCGAACGATTTGAATCCGAACGCTACAAACAGTCTTAACACAACGATGGCTATGAGCACAATGCCCACCGCCAGAATATATTGATTGAGTGCCACGCAAATTCCCAAACCGGCTGAAAGCAGCAACGAAGCGGCCGTGGTCAATCCCTGAACGCCTCTCGGTGAGCTACGGATAATCGTACCTGCCCCCAGGAACGCCACGCCCGTAATGATAGCTTCGATGATGCGGATCGGATCCGAGCGGAGGATTTGGGGATCAACTTCGAAGAATTGAATGAGGGTTTCGCCCAAAGAAACGAATAAGGTAGCCATACCTGCCACAAACATATGCGTTCTTAACCCGGCGGGTTTCTTCGCGATCTCCCGGTCAATTCCGATAATGGCGCCGAGCAGCATGGATATGGTCACCTGCCCCAGAATGATGTATTGCATCGGCTGCAAAAAAAATTCCTTCATGACGACCTCCGAAATAACTTCGGAGTCAATATACAATAATCAAAATAAAAAAGCTACCCGTTAAGTATAGATAGATAATGAGCGAGGGATTAACCTTCAGAGAATTTAAGCGGAGATGGGTAAATTTTGCAGTTCTTCTAGAAAAACGTCTCTCAGGGGTCTGCGCATTCCATCCGCCATGATCATATAAATGATTTGATCCTGAAATGGCGTTCGATAAAGATGCGTCTGCACAAAATCACCGGCGGGTTGGCCTTTGTAATAATGCGTAATTAAGCGTTGAGCCTCGGTGAGCGCATGATTAATATCATATTCAATGCCATCAAAGATGATTTTAACGTCCTTATTGCGGTAAATTTCCATGACATAAAGGAGTTTGGCGAGTTCTTGCTTATTGCCTTCTTGAATTTCATTCAGCAGTCGAGCCTGCCTGATTTCAGAGGTTGCCGTGCCGTCATAATAGACAGAAGAACGGTGTTCCGACCACACCCATAGCGTTACGACGACCCCTGCTATCAATCCCAGAATCAACCATCGTTTGCCTTGCGAGCTTGTTTCTATGCAGACGGCTTCCGTTCTGCTCATGTCTAAATGATAACTCCTTTATCGGGATGCTGTTAGTCTGTATCGTGGCTTGCATACAGCATCTCCGTATTGTTCGTAAAGGTAACCCATAAAACCAAATGACGCCAATTGGCGGTTATAATTTGAATTATATCGATAGCTTTTGCTATTTATTGCTATAAAGTATCAGGTGTGTTTCCGAGCAGAGATCTTACTCTACATGA
>JBFHCO010000203.1:0-2495 GCA_041585205.1 Candidatus Omnitrophota bacterium
GGGCTTCGCCCCTTCAGTCCCATGTCGCTTCACAACATGAACCTACGGGCTACTTCAAGTTACATTTCTGCCGCTGCTTATGCTGCTTCTACATCCGCTTCGTCGATTTGAATGGAAATCGACTTCATTAATGCATCCAGCGTCACCACCAGCCGGCAATGCTTGTCCTTGCGGACAATGAAACCTTCCGTTCCTTTAAAAGGTCCCGAGCGGATATAAACTTTCTGGCCCTCTTTCAAATAAGGAAAAGGGTCTATCGGTATTTCTTCCTCGATAAAACGCTGTATGGATAAAATATCTCTTTCAGGAACTTCAATGGGATTGGCCGGAGACTTTCCCACAAAGCGCACGGCACCTACCGTATTCAAGACATCCCAACGTTGGCGCAACGGGGCATGCACGAATAAGTAACCTTTAAATAATGGATCTTCGATCAATTGTCTGCGGTCGGACCAGTGATGCATGACTTTACGGACGGGAAGGAAGGCCTCGATTTTCTTTTTCTGAAGTTCGCGATGGACCAGCTTTTCATGACGGCTGCGTGTATAAAGCGCATACCAATGCGGAATTTCCCATTTCTCAAAATCAACTGCTTTCTGATCGAACTCTTTTAACTTCGTTGGAGGAAAAGCCAGTGTACTTTCCGCCATTTCCGATTTCATAATCGCTCCTTCGTGATATTTCCTATCAAGCCGGTTGTCAATCTGCGTTACTTAAATCCGAGACAATGCGTTGCTTCTCAAAAAGTCCTTCACAAAGCTGCTTTTTAAAGAAAGGTCAAAACCAATGATTTGTCTCGAACCGAAGGTTAGCGGTTGTTCATGCGTTCCATGAGCCAGGCATCGAGCACATCCTTTTTAAAGCGCCATTGGCCCCCGATCTTCGTAGCCGGGATTTCATGCTTTTTCAATAAGCGGTAAACCGTGACCAGATGAAAACCCAAATACTTCGCCGCTTCTTTGGGCGTCATGATCTGCGTCCTCTCCGGCCGCTTATGAATCTGGCTCTTCACGTGCGGAGGATCCGAATGCTGAACCTGCTCATCTTTCTTTTCCTCTTCCATAGAACCATCCTTTTTTTGTGTATTTTTGATTCTTTTTATTGGATCGTTGCTAGCGCTAGTTAGCGCCTAATCTAAAAGGTACCTTAGAATTCTAAAGAGTCAAGTATTGCTATATATTACTATGGTTTGACTGTTTCCATAACCCGCTATCATGGCAGGAGTTAGACAGATTTGAACAAAAAACAAAATTATTGAAACTGGGAATTAAATGTACTAATCTCTATGTCTGAACTGCTGATCTCATAACGAGATAGATAAACCCCCAATGGGGAGGAGGAAGTGTATGAAAAAATTCATGATTTTCATCATGATCATGGCGATGGCGTTTTCTTCGACTCACGCGTTTGCAGAGGATATGTGGCAAGCTGCTGAATCGCAAGAATACGGAAAAAAAGCGGGCGGGATGCTCGGCCGCGGTTTATTGAACGCCGCATCCTGTTTTGTGGATTTAATCGTTCAAACCGTTGAAGGCACGAAACAAGGACCTCCCGTGGTGGGAACATTGGCGGGACTCGGCGGCGGCGCAGCCTGCACGGTGCTGCGCGCGGGATCCGGCGTGGTGGACGTCGCGACCTTTTGGGTTCCCGGATTTAATGGTATTCCGGTTTCAAAATCCTATTACAACTGCCTTGATTTTGAAGAGGCGGCTCCCGTAGCGGACGCATCCGAATTCGTGAAACCGGGCGAGTATCAGGCACCTGCCGCAGCTCCGGCGCCAGCCCCGGTTGAAAAAGCGCATGATCCTACGGAGTATGTAAAGAAATAATTTTCGAGCGGTTGAACCAGAGATTATAAGGGCGCGTTGCAAAACGCGCCCTTTTTATTTTATAAGCCGAGGTCGGAAAGGGTGAAAATCGGAGAATAGCTGTAGGCCGCCAATGTTTGGTCGGCGCCTTCGTTCCGGTCGACCAGACAAATCGTCTTGATCACTTTGGCTTTCAGTTTTTCAACTTCTTGAATGGCTTTTAATACCGATTGACCGGTGGTGATCACATCTTCCACCATCACCACTTTATCCCCCGCCTCAAGTACCGGACCTTCGATCATTTTCTGCATGCCGTGCGCCTTGGCTTCCTTTCGCACAATGAAGGCCTTGATGGGATTGCCCGTTTGAGAGCTTAACAGCGCAACCGACGTGGCGATCGGATCGGCACCCAAAGTCGGCCCCCCGATGGCATCGGCCTGTAAGCCTTGAAGCATGCTTAATATGACCTTCCCCACCAGCACGGCTCCTTGCGGATCCAGCGTTACCTGTTTCCCATCAATATAAAATCCGGACTCCTTGCCCGAAGCCAGCTTGCGCTTGCCTTTGACCACCGCTTTTTCTTTGATTAGCGCCAACAACTCATCTTTTAGTTTCTGATCTGACATATATTATCCCTTTCATGATATTTTACTCTACCGCATTAGCGATACAACTAACTTTTATTCA
>JBFHCO010000204.1:0-2492 GCA_041585205.1 Candidatus Omnitrophota bacterium
AAGCCGCCGATAAGGTTTTTGACCGGGTTATTCAAGAACTGAAAAGACGAACCGCTCTTTCCCGTAGGAGCGGAGTCTCACACTATGGATATATTAATTTCATTTCGAACTTCAAGATTTGGCTGGAGTCGGTCCGGCAAGAAAGCCTCCGCGATATGCAGAGGTTGAACCGGCGGCGATGGATAAAAAATGTTGCCTTTATTGCGTCGGCGGCCGCAGTCGGAATCACGACAAGCGGAGTCTTATTATATTACCGCGATAAACGTGTCAGGCGAGAAACGACTCCCAGCGAAATCGCGTCGCGCACAGCCTACATGATCCGACTGGACCAGAGCGTTCGGGAAAAAAGCAGGATCTTGCACGAGAGCTTACGTATCCCGCCGAACGGGGAAGCCATCCGTCCGCTGACGGAAGCGCTGGAGCTCGCCCGCCTGAATCAAGCCGAAAATGTAATTTATTTCAACGCAATCCTTCAGGAATTTCCGGACGATGCAAATATTCGCGCCGCAGCACTCACAGCCGCCATCGAAGTGTGGCTGCACGATCTTGACACCTTCAGTGATCCCAATCAGGGGCTTGATAAGTTGGAAGGCAAAATGTTGCCTCCGCTGGAGCAGCACCCGCTTAAAATCGCCATCGAGCGGTATCGTGAGGGATGGCGGTCTTTCTGGGATATCATGAAATCCAATGAAACCGCCACGCTCAAAATTCTTTTTGAAGAATATGCGAAGCGTGACATCGCGTACAAGGTACAGGCGCTGACGCTGGCCGGTGTCTTTGAAAACCGGTCGGTGCTTCCGGAATTGTTCAACGTGTTGGAGTCGCCGGATGAAATTGAGATGGTCACAAGTCGTAGCTTGCACAATATGGCCGCATTCGGCCTTGGGCAATTGTTGGGGCCCGGAGACCGCGAAAAATTGCCGCAGCTCATCCGCTATTTTGAAAGGGGAGATGAAGCGACGAATTTCTACCTCCTCGAAGCCTTCGGGAAAATCGGGGATGCAAAGGCCCTGCCGGTCATGGAGAAGGCTTTAATTCAGGATCCTGATCTTTACGGCGAATGGATGGCTAAGGCCTTCCGTGGCATTAAGGCTAAGGAGTCCCTCGCCACAGTCTTCAAGTTATTTCACCATCAAGATGCGCCTGTGCGCGAAGCCGCGGCAAATATTCTGGGGACCTTTGAAACCGATCTAGACAGTATTTTTCTTGAACTGAACGTAACGCTCGATAAGTTTGAAAAGGACCCGAAAGTCAGAAAAGCCATCTCGAAAGCACTTGAATCCATCAACCGGCGATCAGAGCTGCGCTCGGCTCCAATCAAGCCAAGCGACGCTCAGTCCTTGAAGCGAATGGCTTCAAGGGCCGAGGTGAGAAGGTCAGGGGATGAGGTTGAGGAACGCCGGCGGACGCTTTTAATCATTCTCAGCACCCGGGAAGCCCCCATCACAAGCAGTAAGTTGGCGGAACTTTTAAATCAAGTGCCCGGCTATGAAAAAGTCGGCAAGGATGCGGTTAAAACGGATATCAAGCGTGATCCTCGTCTGAAAAATCACAGCATGCTGGAAGTTAATGCCCGGAGTGCCGTTGCGTCGGCGCGCCGCGAAGAGCTTTTAAAAATCCTCGAAGCACGGGAAGCCCCCGTCACGCGCCGCGAGTTGACCGAGCTATTAAATCAAGTGCCCGGTTATGAGCAAGTAGATATTTGGATTGTTGCGGATGATACCAAATCTGACGAGCGGTTGAAAGTGCATGAGATGATTCAACGACGGAATAACCGGCGCCCATCGTCTGCCCGCATTACCGCACGCCGCGATACGCTTTTAAGTATTCTCAATTCGCAAACGGCGTCCATCACGCGCCCTGAGCTAGCTGCGCTTTTAAATCAATTGCCCGGATTTGAAAATGTCAACGTATACACGGTCAGGAACGACGTGGATATCGATCTCCGTCTCAAGAAGCATGCGATGATGAAAAAGAAGGATTCGGCAAAAATGATGTCCGCACGCCGCGAGGAGCTTTTAAAAATCCTAAACGCCCAACAGACACCGATCGCGAACCGCTCCTTGACGGATCTTTTGAGGCAAATTCCGGGTTATGAAACTATTGGAATGAGAATGGTGAGCGATGATACGCTTTACGATCTCCGCCTCAAGCATCATCCCATGCTGCTCAAAGAGCCGCATCGTGCGGTGTATTTGGCGAAGAGCCGCCGCGATGAACTTTTAAAAATCCTGAACAATCGGGATACTCCCGTTTCACCGCGCGAACTGGCTCAGCTTCTTAATCAAATTTCCGGTTATGAAGATGTCAAGGTATCGACGGTCTGGGATGATGCGAGTTTGGATCATCGCCTCAAACAGCATCCCATGCTCAGGGTGCTCAACGAAGAAACCGTGTCCGCACGCCGTGAGAAACTTTTAAAAATCCTTGATGACCGAGAAATCCCTGTCACACGCCGTGAGTTGACTGAGCTATTGAATCAATTACCCGGT
>JBFHCO010000205.1:0-2474 GCA_041585205.1 Candidatus Omnitrophota bacterium
ATCATTGCCCATGTCATAGCCGCCGTTGATGAACAGTCGAATTCGAGATGAATCATTGATAAGCTTGATGATGTTTAGATTCGCATCCCCGTAAAGGTCCTTCCAAGGTCCGATATTAGCGAGAGCAATTTTGGTTTCATTTACCAAAAGGTCGCTTCTGAGGTCGCCAAGGAAGCGGTCCTCGGTCAAGTCACCTTTTTTATGAATAAATTGATAACCGGATGCTGCTGAGCCTTCCTCCCATCCCTCTCGGGTCAACACGAATCGAGTTTTGTTAATAGCAGCAGAGTCTTTTTCAACAAGCGTCACATGACTGGCGCCGAGCCTTAACGCGATACGCGACAATAATCCATCTCCTGAACCGAAATCAACAACACGGGTACCGTTAAATTGATCCGCGTGGGCCAACATAGCAGCGATGATCTGCATCGGATAATGGCTTAATAGGAGCGTTTGATTAATTAAACCCTGTCTAGATAAATAGGGAGAATGCTCTGTTAAAAATACATTGGGTCTTAAATTTTGAGGAATATGAGGCAGAGTCTTTTTAATCTCATCCCTCTTTTTCCATGAATCTAAGTTGCTCACTTCAATAAAGAGGAGCGGTCCGATCCTTAACAGCCGCCAATAATCGGCCTTTTTATCGCTGACAAAAATTTCAACGCTGGATTGCTTATCATTAAATTCAAACGAGGCCAAAGGAATCGTATGACCTTCAGCGCCCATCGCTTTCGCGATATCGATTGCTAATCGATTGATTGACGCTTCGTCAAAAACACTGATGAGACCAACATGCTCAGCACGCATCTCAGAGCGGGACAGCTGCATTTTCCCCTGCTCTACCAGAGCTTGTGTGCTGCTCGCATCCCATTGGCGGCGCAGGTAATGATTGACCGCATCCACCAAGCGCGCTGTCTTGCGCGGATGGGTCACTTCGCGGCCGTTCCCTGTTTCAAGGAGAATGCTATCGGCCAAATTCAAAGCCAGTGTTAAAAATTTCGGGTCTGTCGTGACGGCTTGCGAGGCGGCATTATGGACCGAAGTCACGATCTGTCCGGGGGTCTTTAGTATATCAAGCACTTCATAGAAGTTTCTGAAATGAATGTCCGGCCAGCCCGGGTATGTGTGCATGAAATATAGCAAATCAGCGCGTTGCAATAATTGCCGAGACAAGCGGAGCACCATTTTCGGGAGTTTCACATATTTTTTGGTGCGTACTTCAGAGCGATTTGACTGGCGCAGGGCGGATTCTCTATGGATGCGTTCAAGCTGCGCTTCAAGTTCCCGGATTTGGCGTCGCAAGCTGTCCCGCTCGGCGCGCAGGATACGTTGGGAATCGGGATGTTCGAACCGGCGCGTATCCGGCGCCACTTCGTATTGAAGCAATTCTAAATCGATTTGACCGATTCGGTCGTTCAGCTGCTTGATTTTTCCGTTCAGGGATTTTTCCTCAATCATGTTCTCGACCACTTGGACGTCATCCGACGCGGCGATGCGGGATGAAGCGCAGCCGGCTCCGCAAACTCCAAAAGCGAGCAAGGTCGATATCGCAATTTCGCGCAGCGTATGCGGCGCACTCACAACCGCCTCGGCCTGCAGGATTCCGCTGAGGGATTCCGGAGTGAGCGTTTCGCCGCGCTTGAGCGTCAGGGTTTGTCCGTTTAAAAACCGGACGGTGAGCGCTTCGGCGCTGCTTTGATTCAAAATGCCCGGCAGATCTTCCGCGGCCAGGGACGCTTGTTCCCCTTCCAGCGTCAGGAAGGCGCCGTTTGAAAAGCGTATATCCACCGGAATATGCGCCCCGTTTTCAAGTTCCAGCCGCACCGGCTGATAACGCGTCTCTGAACGGACCGAATAAACGACTTCGAAGGTGCGGGTGTCCAGCATGTCGCGGCTCACATTGCTGTGAATGAAATGGATGTAGCGTCCGCCTTCGGAAATGCGCTCGACTTCGCCGTGGGCCACGGTGTGCGGATAGCGGTCATTGATGAATTCACCCGTCTTAAGGTCATAGATCGCGACGCGGTCCGTGGTGACACTGTCTTTGATGAAAAGGACTTTGCTGCGATCCTGGGACGGGATGACGAGTTCGGGCGCGAAATCAACGCGCAGCGACAATTTGGACATGCGGTCAAGCCCGATCAAGGCGGCATTTTTATAGCCGCGGGGGTATTCCCAGCTGACCACGGCGCGGCGGTAATCGGGTGAGAAAAAGACCTTCTCGACATGCCGGCCGTAAGGAATGTCAACAAAGCGCATTTTGCCTGTTTCGAGATTAACCAAAAAGCCGATTGTGTGCTGCTCATAAGGCGCCTGGCGGCCCGGCTGATAGGGCTGAATCATGAGTATGAATTTTTTGTCTGGTGAAATGAAGGCTTTCTGAGCATCCACAAAACGGCGCGGATACTCGGTCTTTCTCAAACGCCGTTTCACCTTCTCCAGGTTCTTTTCTTCCGTCACCCCCGCGTAATAGG
>JBFHCO010000206.1:0-2405 GCA_041585205.1 Candidatus Omnitrophota bacterium
GGCATTTGACGAAGCTGAAAATCTGCCCGCCGGATTCCGCTCGAGACTTTCGGGGAAGTACGCGCTGACCTCACTCCGTTTTGATGATGATAAGGCATCCTCCAATCACGAATCGACCAAATTTCTCTTTCAAACCCATGATCAACGCCTGCTTGAAAGCGTATTAATCGTTCAGCGTGGCCGGAGAACCGTATGCGTCTCGACGCAGCTCGGGTGCAAGGTGGGCTGTGTTTTTTGCGCAAGCGGAAAAGGACCTTTTGGGCGCAATTTGTCGGCCGGTGAAATCATCGAGCAAATAGTCTGGATCGAGAGACGCTTAAAAAAAAGAATCACGAACGTGGTTTTTATGGGTATGGGGGAGCCGTTGGATAATTTTGAGGCGACGATGAAGGCGCTTAAAATTTTGCAAGCACCGTGGGGATTCAGACTGGGCGCCCGGCGGATCACGGTTTCCACTTCAGGCATTACTCCGAAAATTCTTGAATTCGTAAAGCGCAGCGAAGGCCGCGTGCGCTTATCGGTGTCCTTACATTCCAGCCAAGAAGCGAAGCGGACTGAGCTTGTACCGATCAACAAGCGCTATTCCCTAAAGGAATTAACCGAAGCTCTCGGCTCGATCCATCATAAACTAAAAAGAGAAATCACGTTCGAATATACGTTGATTCATGGCGTGAACGACTCGCAAGAGGAAGCGCGGGGAGTGGCGGCAATCGCAAAACCGCTTCAGGCCAAAGTAAATATCATTCCTTATAACCCGATTCGCGAAATGAATTATGAAACCCCGACCCTACTTCAAATTGAGCAATTCCGGAAAATTCTGGAGACATGCGGTATCCGAGTCACTGTGAGACAGACGGCGGGACGCGATATTCACGCCGCTTGCGGCCAGTTAAGATTAGACCGCGAAACCAGCGCGTGAGACCACAAATCAGCGATCTCTGGATGCGCCCGGTGAATTTCATAGAGTTTCTCGCTGAAAAAACCGCCGGTCATACCGTCTAAAAGTGCTGTCAGCTCATCCATGCGAATAAGACGCTGGAAATGTTCTTGATCGGTCGGTGAGGGGCTAAAAACAATTTCCATTTGAAGCCTTCGACGTTCATAATAAACGCGCGTTGCCTGGGCCAAATGCTCGTGGCGCAATTCCACCATTAATTTTTCGCGCGAATCAATCGATGTTTGACTGGAACCCCAGATGAAATCTCCCAAGTCCCAAGACACATCTGCGTCCCAATTTTTATCAATTTCATCCGGCCCCGTGATGTAAACGTCCGATGTATTTGTGGATCCGCGGTCCAAATCAATACTGTTACTACGGGAAAAACTTTTGCCGAAAGAGAAATCAGGCAGAAGGGCGCGCAAGCGGGATTCTTTATGCCAACGGTTGATTTTGCTGTTTGAAAGGTTATCATAGCGGATCACCGCCTCATGAACATCCCGAGCCGTCGGTTCCAGCTGAATCATTTTTCTGAATAATCGAGCCAAATCCATTTCAAAAAAAGTGACTTCCGGTTTTGCAGGTGCAACGGCGGGAATTACATATTGCATCAATCCTTCTCCGGAGGCGGCGACCAATACGCGTCCTTCCGCATTTTTTAGGACGCCAAGACCGCGGATTTGCGTATCTGAAAGCCCCTCGAACAATTCATGCCAGCGTTCCTCATGCGGCGCGAATCGATAAACGCCATCCAAAGTGGCGGCTGCCAGTAAATGTGTTTGCGCATCATAAACAAGATCGGTCACATGCGTATTCCGCATGCCGCTTTGTGATACCGGCTGCCAATAAACACCTTCATTTCGACTGTACCAAACCCCATCCGCAGTCCCAAGCCACAGCGAACCGTTTTCGTCGCGTACTATTTGAGTCAGCAAAACAAGCGGTTCAGCCGCGCGCCCCTCAGCGGATTCTTCGGTCAGTTCCCGGCTTTCTCTCTCTCCGGATGTTGCGAAAGAAGGAAGCGCAAAAACAATTTCAAAATTGTCTCGATCGTGGGATCGGAACAAGAAGGCCTCGCTTCCGACGAAAAGAAAATGGTTATGAAAGTAGAGAACCGATACAGGGTCCTTAGAAAAAAAGTCCAGACGCCGCCAATTTTTTCCGCCGTCGGTCGATTCAAATAAACCCCCGCCGGTGCCGAGCAATAAGTGTTTTGGATTTGAGGGGTTCGAGGCCAGTGACAAAACGGATTGTTCGGAAGGGTTCGCACCTTTAAAAACGGTTTGAAATCGGCGGCCGGGAAGCTCTCCCCGGAAAAGACCCCTTTCCGTCAAAGCGAAGACAGTTTCGGGGTATGCCTGCAAACCGGTAAGCCGATGAATTTTGTGACGGGAGTAAGGCATGCGCCAAATCGATTTCCACTCTGCCTGCGAGCCGCCTTCAAAGATCTCCGAATCCGAAGAAGCGA
>JBFHCO010000207.1:0-2382 GCA_041585205.1 Candidatus Omnitrophota bacterium
ATCGTTGATGCCGAGACTCTCCAATTCAACCTTAACCAAAGGAGCAAGCTCCTCTTCATCCCAGGCGCGGCCTTTGATTTCCTCGGCAAGATTCACTTTGAGCCATGAATCAGACAAATACAGCGCCGCCTTCGGATCCAGACTGACTTTAGCCCCGTTGATTTTGATGTCTTTGGCGCTGTCTATTAATTTGTGCGTCAACCAGACCCACGCTTCGATATCCTTCTCCAAAAGACCCGCGTTTAAGGAATTATCCGCCATCCGGTAAGCCTCGCGGGTTGAAACTTCAAAGTTCAGCGCTTCCTGCATCAAACGCTGAATGCGAATGGCGCGATGCAGCATTTCTTCAAATCGTACCAGCCAATCCTCCACGCCCTGCTCCAACGTCATACCCAAACCCTCCCGGACCTGCGACTGATGACGTGTAACCGTGATGCCCCAATCCGTGAAAAGCGTTTCGGTGAAGGAGGACACGACATAATCATGCGAACTGTCCAAAGGTTGCCATTCCGGAATCCGATAAATATTGCGATAGACATCCGCGACCTGATTGCGGTAAACGATATTTTTTAGAATCGCTTCTTCTTCCGTGTAACCGTTGCTCAGCATGTCATGAATTAAATTGTCGAGCTCTTCGCGATACAACCGGTTCGGTAAATCCCGGTGCCGGTTCATCGGATCCTTGCGGTACACCTGATAAAGGCGCTCGAGTTCGGATTCGATTTGGCGGAGATTCGGCTGGGCTTGCGTCTTGCGCTGATTGCGGGATGCCTCAATTTCGTTCCAAATGGGTTCCAGGACCGCTGTCCGCTTGAGCGAATCGTCGCGCTTTTGCTTGGCGATGCGTTGACGCTGAGGCAAATTGTTGATTAATTCAAGAATCGGACCGAAACGGCTAACCACTTGACCATTTTTATCCTTCAGGCTCTGCGTCAGGGCCGCCTGTATTTTTTTGCGGGGTTCCGCCAAAACAGATGATAAATCGACTTCGACTTCCTCGCCAGTCGCGCGCTCCTCATCTTTTTCTTTTTCATGGATGACTTCAGAGATATAACGCGTGAAGGTCACATCCGCCATGCTCAGTCGTGCCGCAAGCTGCCCCGCTAGCCGGACCTTTTCATTTTCGTTCAGACCCCGTATATTTTCCATCTCACGCAATTCAACGATTTTCCGGTTCATCACTTCGGCTTCTTCCGCCGTCGGCAACCTGTGATAGGCATTCCTCCATTGCAGGTAGAGCTGCTGAATGCGGTTTCCTTCCGTCCCCAAATCCATAAACACGGGATCCACGCCTGCGACGGTTTCAAAATGCTCTCTCATCCTTTGCTCTTCCCACTGATTCAAAATGCCGTCGGTGCCGCGGAAACGGTCAATGGTATAACTGATGATGGGAGTGGGGATAAAATGGCCTTGATTCACAAAGGAATCGATTTGCAACTTCACGACGTCGTTAAACCAAGCGCGTAACCAAGCTTCGTCCTGCTCAAGCTTATGCATGCGGACCACAGACCCTAAGCGTTCCCACATATACATCAGAGGAAACCTTTTAGAAATATTTACCGCGTCTTCTTCTGTGTAACCCTTTTTGATCAATCCATTTTTCAGCTGAACGACGGCATCCCTTTCATATTCCATAAAGACGCCGTCCATTTTCAAGAATCCGGCAATGTCTTCTTCCTTGAACATATGTTTCAAAAGAAGCGTCACCCAAGAAGAAATATCCGCTGTTTCCATGCGTTCGGGATAACCGTCTTCATCGGCATGCTTGAGCATGAAGGCGGCCTGCAGGAACATTTCCCCCTCGAATTTCCGGCGATACTCAACTTTGGCTTCCGCCAGGCCTTTTTTCTGCTGGTCCCCGTTAATTTCAGCCTGTTCCCTGAGGAAAAACATCACATACTGGACTTGTTCACCGTATCGCAGCGGTTCAGAGGCCAGCCGTTCGATATGAGCCGATAACTCGGTAATATCAAGCTCATTCATCCAGACGGGACGCTTTGCCGGGTTCTGCTCGTAATCTTTCAAGCGCTTCAACAAGGACTTGCCCGATTCTTCACGGATGGTGCGGATGTATTCGGCCAATTCAAAAAAGTCACGAATGCGGAACCGGTCACTTACGGCATCTGCGAACGGCTGAGTCAAATCGGATTCAAATTGACGCGTGAAAAACAGTCTGTAGTAGTATTGGATTTCAGCGTCTGACAGCACATGCCATTTCTCTATCGCGGCCTCCTGCACGTCACGCAAACCGCGCAGCACGGTCATGATTTCATCATGCGTGACGCCGTAGCGGCCCACAATTTCTTGGACGACTTTCAGTCGCGAGGCATAAATCCCCCACACCTGGCGGCGCTCCAATTTGTTTTCCGCATTGAGATCAAG
>JBFHCO010000208.1:0-2313 GCA_041585205.1 Candidatus Omnitrophota bacterium
CGATCTGCCCGAAACGCTGGATGGCGGGCATCTTGTCACCGCTGTTTTACGAAACGGACAGCGTATCCCCCACGTTTTTATCGCGCGGCGCAATGAAATCATCGGAATCTATGATGCGGAGCATTTGACGTTTGAAGGCAAAGATGTCGCGGTTATTGAACCGGTGGATTGGACAAAACCTCCGCAGTTTTTTTCGATGAATTGGCTGCGCTTGGATGGTGCCCAACCGCCGCAATAATTATTTTTTTTCCGTCATTCGCTTACGCAGGATTCCCGCCAAAAATAACACCATAAAACCCGCCAGACTTAGCCATCCGATAAGTCTTAAGACATTCCAAAAATTAATGTGATGCATTAAGCGTGCGTTGAGTGTTCGTTGGGCGGATTTTCTGAAAGGTCGGACTTTGTTTTCTGATTGCAGACGCTTTTGAGGGTCAAGTTTGGCGCCGCTTGAATTCCTTTGGCATAGTCCAGCATCGGAATCGTATCCCACGGGCAATGTTTGGCGCATAAGGCGCAGCCGATGCAGCGTTCGATATCGACTTCCACCACCTGCTGAAATTGCGCAAAATCGGCCCCGGGCACGATTTCAATACAATCGACCGGACAAAACACGATACAGGCTTCGCATCCCGTGCAGCCATGCTGATCGATCACGGCCAAGATGCGCGGCTCCTTTTTGCGTTCCGGTTTTTTTGCGATAAGCGGAGGCCTCGGCCCCTTCCGTGCGGTATTTTCCGTCATGACGTATATTTTATCACAGCCCGGGTGATGGTTTGAATCTGATCCTTGGTTAATTCAGGATAGAGGGGCAGAGACAGGATCTCGCGACAGATGATCTCTGTTTTTGGGAGAGATCCGGCCTTATATCCCAAATCGCTGTAAAAAGGCAGCAGGTGATTCGGCAAGGGATAATGCACCTGGCTTGCGATGCCCTCATTATTTAAAGATAAATTCAACGCGTCTCTTTTTGAGGAACGGATCGTATAAAGATGCCAAGCGCTTTTGGCGTGGGGCGCTTCCGCCGGTAATTGGATATCCGCTTCCTTCAGCCATTTTGCATAATCGCTCGCATGCCGCCTTCTCAGTTCATTCCATTGATCCAAATAAGGCAGCTTCACGTTTAACACCGCCCCCTGAAGCGCTTCCATCCGCGCATTCAAACCGAGCCTTTCATGGGCGTAACGTTTGAGGCTCCCATGATTGCGCAGTTTTTTAATTTCCGTCGCAAGATTTTCATCGTCAGTGACCACCGCACCGGCTTCACCGTAGGACCCCAAATTTTTCCCCGGATAAAAACTAAAACAAGCCGCCTGGCCAAACCCGCCGACGCGCTTACCCTTGTATTCCGCCCCATGCGCCTGAGCGGCATCTTCTAAAACGACTAAGTTGTGTTTTTTGGCAATTTTAAGGATTTCATCCATCTTTGCCGGATGACCGTAAAGATGAACCGGGATGACCGCTTTGGTTTTACTTGTAATCGCCTTTTCAAATGCGGCCGGATCCATCGTGTACGTTTTCTCATCCACATCCACAAACACGGGCTTGGCCCCGAGCCAGGAAACGGCTTCACAGGTTGCGATAAACGTCTGTGAAACCGTGATGACTTCATCGTTGGGCTTGATCCCCATCGCATGCAGGGCCAGCATCAGGGCTGAGGTCCCGGAATTGACGCCGACGCAATGCTTCACACCGCAATAGCGGGCAAAAGATGCTTCAAATTTCTCAACTTCTTTTCCTAAAATGAATTCGCTGCTTTCAAGCACGCGCCGGATCGCGGCCTGTATTTCATCTTTGATTCCCTCGTATTGAATTTTTAAATCCACCATCGGTATTTTCATGTGTGTCTTTCGTATTACTTTCCCAATTTCATGCCGAGCCGCGTCAAACCGTACCCGACAAAAAAAACAAGCAAAGACGCGGCAAAAATCGCGATGGCGCCTTGCTCATTGCGGTCAAAGTGCCCGACCCAAATCGCCGAGGGCATGGCGATTAAGCCGATCAACTGGAAAATGCGTCCGGCAAGGTAAATCATTTGATTGTGGCCACCTTGCCGAAGCCTCCCACCCAATAAACTTCCTCGGGCACTAGTTCATAGAAACGAAAGTCTGATAGCGTAAAGAAAATTTGCGATTTTGTAAACACTTTCAGGTATTTTGCTTTGGCTAACTCAAATTCTTCGGGATCGCTTACAAGCTGCAGGGATCCCAGTACCGTCATGCGCCTTCTCTCATGAATGGGACGGGCGGGATCGGCTTCGACCACCAATAAACTTGCTTTGGGATGTTTCTTGATATGTTTCGTATGACGCGC
>JBFHCO010000209.1:0-2252 GCA_041585205.1 Candidatus Omnitrophota bacterium
CCCGAAGCTCATCAATTTCAAATATTTCTTTACGCGCAAACTGACTTTTATCCGCGAATCGGATGCGACCGTCCTTTTTCCGGGCGGATTCGGAACGCATGACGAGGGATTTGAAACATTAACGCTCATTCAGACGGGTAAAACCAGCCCCCGGCCGGTTGTCTGCCTCGATCCTCCGGGCAGTTCCTATTGGAAGGCCTGGATGAACTACGTAAAAAATCATCTCGCGAAGAGCAAGCTCATAGATGCGGAGGATTTGAGCTTGATCTACATCACGCAGAAAATCGAAGACGCCGTGAATTATATCGCGGGATTTTACCGGAATTATCATTCCATGCGTTACGTGGCCGATCGTCTGGTTTTGCGCATCAAGAAACCTTTGATGAGCAAGAGTCTCACCGCGTTAAATGACCGCTTTGACGATATACTCGTGAAGGGTAAAATTCGCCAGATGTCCAAGCCGCTCACTGAGGAATCCAATGAACCGCACACGTATGACTTGGTGCGGCTTGTGATGCATTTTGACCGGCGAAGTTACGGCCGGCTAAAACAGATGATCGATGTGATTAATAAGCAGTAATTCCATTGATGGTTCATGGGCGATTAGCTCAGCTGGTTTAGAGCGCCTCCCTTACAAGGAGGATGTCGGAGGTTCGAATCCTTCATCGCCCATTTATTCTTGCACGTAGCTCAGCCCCGACTTACATCAAATTTTATGGGTAGTCGGGGCAGTCCCAGCTTCCCCAAAAATCGTCGCAATTCACTCATTCGACTTCATCAAGATTCCGCCTACTTTAAAAAGAAAATTATAATTCGGTTTTGTGGTTCGAACCTATCATTCCAAACATGATCACAACCGCTTATTTGGCAAGCGGTTTGGATGACATATTCTGCTCTTATGTGCATCGGATTGAGAATATGGGTTTCATGATGACTGTCCTAGTTTGACAGAGAATAAAAGCGCTGATATATTTTATGTGTAAATAAAGTGGTTTACTCTTTAGATATCATTAAGATAAATATTTAGAAAGTAATCCATTTTTCTATATTCCGGCCTTGTGCGGGAATCCTGGCTCCTCGTAAGGAGCAAATTGATGCACGGCTCGAATGCAATGTTCAGCCGCGCTGAAGAAAGAGAGAATATAGTAAAGCGTGACTCTGGCACAGTGTCATCGTGAGAAAAAGCCTTTTTCCCTGCAGGCGTTAAGCTTATTCGTTATTGTCGTATTTTTAGTAACGCAGCTTGATATTCAGCTTGCATTCGCGAATGCTGCGCCTGTGCCTGTGACCAAACCTTCCGATGTTTTAGACTCCAATCTTTCGAAAGATCTGAACGGTATTTATTACATGCAGGATGTGGCCGGACCCGCAGTGGATCCGGAAGCAAGCCCTTTAACACCTGTGGAGGAACCCTTACCCGAAGGGCAGGCGCCGCTGCCCGAAGCGCATGCCGTGGCAGAAATCCCGAAATCCTTTTTTGAATTGAGCCCTCTCATTCGCCCGGAAGGGGAAGTTGCTTGGAGCGAGGATGATGCGAGTTTTACTTTTTCATATAAGAACGGCACTTCCTTCACGGTTGAAAAGGAAACCAACCGCATTCTTGAAATCAAAGATTTCACGGACGAGGCCCACCCCGACTTGCTGGAGGTCCGAAAATTTGAATACACCGTGAATGAACATCATCAAGATATCGTGCGCATCACGACCGTGAGTAACGATCCCCAAAAATTCAGCGCTTATGAAACCTATACGCTGGATGATGTCAATAATTTGATGGATCTCACCGAAAAAGGCATCGTGGTTCAGGGCAATTACATCAAAGAAACGGTCTATGATTATGAATCCAACACCCTCACCTTGTATGATCCTCTCAACGCCTTCTACGCGGCGGCATTTGAAATGGACGAGAACCAACAGCCATACCGTCTGGTGGAATATCAAAACAGAGAAAACGGCGAGCTCATTCACTTGGAAATCCGCTATGACGATTTGTCCCGAACGCGCACGCTGATCGATCATGTTGCGGGAACTTTTGAAGTGCACGAGTTGACGAACGGAAGGGAAGCGGGGCGGCTCCTTAAAATCGGCACAGTGGAATTTACGGAGGACGGGATTACGTTTCAGGTTCGGAGTGAAATCATTCTGTCGGAATTGGTCCGGAACGATCAAACGATCCAGGCATACAGTTTTACGACACCGGGACGGCTGGATCAGATCTTAATCCGCGAGAGATTGCCCGAAGGCGGCATCGG
>JBFHCO010000210.1:0-2251 GCA_041585205.1 Candidatus Omnitrophota bacterium
CCCATGACTCGTAAAACACAGGGGGCATGGGATTTTTGTCACATAAATCAAACTATAGGCAAGATAAACCGACCGCAATACGGCAAAGGCAATTAAAATCAGGCCGATCGCGGGTGGAAACCAGAATAGATCGGCTATGATATAACTATAAACTCCGATGCCAAAGGCCGAGTTGGGAATTCCGAACATTTTGGCACGCGGCGTACCGAGCACGTTCATACACGTGGATTCTTTCAGCTGACAAACGCTAGGTATCCAAAAGACATGCGGTTCAAACCATTTGTAAAACACACCCGTAAAGTAGATTGAAATCCACAATCCGACTACGGCTAATAAGAATGTGAGAAGAGCGATCATCTTCGTTATGAAGCCACTTTCTCCCAATGTCCGGCTTCGTGAAGTATAATTCGATCACCGGTCGATTTAATCATATGAATTTTCAAATCCTCCTGACGGTGCTTCATTTTTCCCTGAGCCGTCCGGTACGGCCTGACCCCGACTAAATCACTGTCGGGCGGCAACTCGAAAGGTTCATTGGGATAGGCGATTACGATATGCCGGCGTTTCGATTTCGTAATCACGTGCACGACGGCAAGCTCACTGCCTTCATTGACAAGTAAGACGCGTTCTCTTTCAAAAACCGCATCCCGACCATCGGCAACGTTTTCTTTAGGAACAATTGTCTCGTATTTGACGCTCTCAGGCCGGGGCATCACTTGATATTCAGGGCCCCATTCTTTTTCTTCGATATCCCGTGCCGCCTCCTCCCATCCGATTACAAAGTAGGGTATTTTTTTATTGAGATTAACTTTTTCCTCATAAAGGAACTGAGCGTCGAAAGCATCCGGAGGAAGCGCCATGATACTGTTCGGCGGTACTGCGATGATCTCATTCGATCCGTCCCCGCGCAGAATATTAAAATAAATTTTGGTGTCCGGGTATTCATTTTCAATAAAAAGACCGTCTTCGGAAGCCGGATCAGGATGACCAAGCTCACCCGGGGATTCATCGGTATATGCATCCAAGCTCGCTGTTCCGGCGTCTTCCAATTCCAGCGGGTCTTTGCCGAGCATCGCAAGGTCCACCGGCTTTGATTTTTCGGCGTAAATGGCGGGCGAGAACCATGCGATCATGACCCCTGCCAAAATAAATCCTTTCGTGCGGAAGAAATTTTTCATACGCCTCTTTAAATTCCGACCAGTGCAGCGCCGATCACACCTGCCGAATCTCCGAGCTGATGTTTCACAATCGGTGTTTCCAAATCATCGCTAAAAACCATGCGGCGCACATGAGAAACCCCTTCGACATAGAGTTCGTCAATATTTGATACGCCGCCTCCCAACACGACAATGTCAGGATCCAGCACATTAATTAAATTAGCCATGGCGCGGCCGAAATTTGCAAAAAAAATCCGCATAATTTGAATCGCGCGTTTTTCCTTCTGACGGTAATCCGCGATAATATCCGGAAGCGGTTTTTTTTCCTGAAACTGATAGGCATAAAACTTTTCCACGCCGCCGCCGCTGATAAAAGTTTCGACACAACCTCGCGATCCGCAGTAACAAGCCGGCCCTCTCGGATCGATGGCCGTATGCCCCCATTCCCCCGCGATAGACTGAAGGCCTTCATGAATCCGTCCGTTGAAAACGATTCCTCCGCCGCAACCGGTGCCCATGATGACACCGAAAACCATCGCTTTACCTTTTCCCGCACCCTCCATGGCCTCGGCCAGCGCAAAGCAATTGGCATCATTTTGCATCGAAAAACGCCTGCCCAAGAGGCGCTCCAAATCGGCCCGCAGAGGCCGCCCATTTAAACAAATGGTATTTGAATTTTTCAACAGGCCCGTACGCCGTGCAGTGGCTCCTGGAGTACCGATTCCCAGCGTATGCGGTTCATTCTTTATCGAGTCCGCGAGTTCCCGGTAAAGATCGCAGATTTTCTCCAATATAGCTTCATAGCCTTTCTCCTGTTCGGTCGCAATCCGCTTCCGGGCAACTTCCTGATGTTCGCTAGTAAGCACAATGCCCTCGATTTTGGTTCCTCCGAGGTCAATACCAATGCGATTCATATATAGTCTAGACTTATCATGACTCTACTTCGCCATTTTCAACGCGATTGCGCGTCTTATCCCTTAAATATGATAATAATATCCCATTTTTATTTCTATATTGATAATAATGTGGAGCATTACCATAAATAATTGGCTATTTATATTATTGTATCCCAATTTTTAGTTTCTATAGTACAA
>JBFHCO010000211.1:0-2211 GCA_041585205.1 Candidatus Omnitrophota bacterium
GGAGGCGGCTGCGCCTCAATGACGCTCGTTTTAAAAAGCAGGATAAATCTGAACTCGCCTCACCTTTTGCCGCCTGAGTTACCTGATCACCCGTCTGTATTCACCCCTTCCGAAACGGTCAAGTTCTGTCCAAAAAGACCGTATTAACAGAGTAAGGCGGAGTGTTTAATGTTCTCAAAAGATAGAACCAGTCAGTGATAGGGATGGGCTAAGTCATGCATCGGCTATCGCCGTCGTTATTTAAGATTCCCACCGACAAAATCCGCACCGGCTACTATACGGACAAGTATTTTCTTCGCGTGCGCGACATTCTGTTCGCAGATAAACTTCAAAGCACCGTAGGTTATCAATTTTTTCCGCGAAAAGATGCGGTGATTTGCGGTCTGGACGAAGCGATCGCCATTCTGAAAAGCTGCGCGGGATATTACCGGGATTTTGACCGGGCCAAGGATTTGTACGAGCAGCTGCGAATAGCTCAATGGAAATTACAGGATGCCGGCGCGCAGCAGCGAGAGAAACAAATATTTAAATGGGAGAAGCAGCGTACGGATATCCGGCATCGGCTGAACATGCTTTGGCGCAGCGGGTGGGATCGACTTCAAGTCTATGCAGCGTTCGACGGAAGAAAGGCCCGTGAAGATGAAACGGTTCTTGCGATTGTCGGCGATCCTAAATTGTTTGTTCACTTGGAAACCGCATTACTGGGAGCGATAGCCCGGCCCACTTCAACCGCGACTTCCGTCGATAAAGTCGTGCGCGCCGCCCGTCCTAAAAAAATATTATTTTTTTCTGCCCGCTTCGATCATTACTGGCTGCAGGCAACGGATGGTTACGCCGCATTAAAAGCCGGCGCATTCGGCGTTTCGACGGACGCTAATGCGGATTATTGGGGCATAGAAGGTATCGGGACGATGCCGCATTTTTTGATCGGGTGTTATGCCGGAAATACGGGCGAAGCATGCCTTGCTTTTGACCGCCACGTGGAAGCAGACGTGAACCGGATTGCCTTGGTGGATTGGGACAATGATTGTGTCGGAACGACCCGCCTTATCTTGGAAAAATTGCTGGCTTTGAAATACCCGGGCAAGGAGATATCGCACGATTTTTTTAAGCGGCATGCCGGGGAAGTCGTCGGTGCGGGGCGGGGAAAGCTATGGGGCGTACGGTTTGATACCGCGGGTTCTATCCGGGACAAATCGGTGAAATCGCGAGGCAAAAAAAGTTACGGCGTTTGCCCCGAATTGGTGCGGATCGCAAAACGCGAATTTGTTCAATGGGGCTGCCGATCACTTAAGATCGTCGTTTCCGGCGGATTCGACGAAGAGAAAATCAAAACATTTGAAAAATTAAAACTCCCCGTGGATGCCTACGGCATCGGCTCCAGTCTTTTTCGCAACAAAATTGACATCACTGCCGACATTGTCGAATGCGACGGAAAGCCCTGCATGAAGGTGGGCCGTAAAAAAGGCAATTGGTCAAAACTGCCGCGCGTCTTTTGAAGTCATTTTCGCCCGCTTATGGGACGATGCCTTTTTGAGATTCCACAAACCTTCGGTTACACTATGAAGGGGATATTCCCGTGAACAGAAACGATTGTCTGATCATCGTGGATTTGCAAAATGACTTTTGTCCGGGGGGAGCTTTGGCGGTCAAGGAAGGGGACCAAATCGTCGAAACTATCAACCGGATTATGCCGTTGTTTCCTTGCGTCGTTACGACGCAAGATTGGCATCCGCAAGACCATTGCTCTTTTAAGGGTCAGGGAGGGCCGTGGCCGCCGCATTGCGTCCAGAATACGCAGGGCGCGGAATTGCATCCGGGGCTGAACCGGAAAGGGATTCACATTTCCATCCGGAAAGGCCAATTCCAAGACCGGGATGCCTATTCCGGATTTCAAGAAACAACCTTAAAGGATGATTTAATGAAACGAAACGTACAAAACGTATTTGTGGCGGGTCTTGCCACCGATTATTGCGTCAAACACACTGTCTTAGATGCGCTCAAAAGCGGTTTTCACACCACCGTGTTGACGGACTGCGTCAAAGCCGTCAATCAAAATCCGGCCGATGGGGGCAAGGCGCTTGATGAAATGAAGAACGCGGGAGGCATTTTGACGACCTCAGGCAAACTCAAATAAAATCGGCTTCAATTTATTCTATCTCAAGGAGTCTACCGGATAAAATGATCAAGGCAATTCAGACACGCTATGAC
>JBFHCO010000212.1:0-2113 GCA_041585205.1 Candidatus Omnitrophota bacterium
AACATCCGCTTCTCCTTCCTCTCCCAAGGCCGCATTCCGCGTCACATGCACTCGTTCAAGCAGCCGGTTTTCGGCCCGGTACAGGGCCTCCAGGGCCTTGGCATAATCGACCTCAGCCTGCAAGGCGTTGATCACGGCTTCCAGCACATCGTCGTGATAATCGATGATGGTCTTTGAATCCGAACGGCCGCGGCTGAAATTTTTTTCTTCTTCGGCTAGCTTTTGACGCTGTAATCTTTGGATTTCGTTTAATTGGCGGACCTTGTCCGCGGCCAACGTCAAAGCGCGGAAGCGGTCGTCGATCTCACGGCCGATTTCAAGGCGCAATGCTTCCAGCCGGCGGCGCATATTTTCAAGACCCCACTTGGCCTGGGCATGCCGGCCGCGTTCATCTCTTTTTTCAAGACTGGAGGTCATCCTAAAAATCGCCGCGTATTGAGGATGATTGAAACCCCAGGCCTCGCCCATCACCGATGCCATTTCGCGGTCGAGGCCGGTGGACGCGTATTTGCCTTCAAACGAAAGATCCGGCAGCAACTCGTTTTTTCGGATTTTAATTTCGATTTCCTGTTTTTTGATATCGAGTTCAGCCTGCGCAAGATCCCAGCGGGATTCGAAGGCCTTTTGCAATTCGACATCGTAAACAAGCGTCACCGGTTCGTAGGGCGGGACTTGAATCGGCAGCACTAATTCGACCTCGGGTGTATTGAGCGCCACTTTCACTGCATTCGAGGCCGCATGCAGATTTGTCTCCGCTTCCAGCACCTCAAGAACGCGGGTGCGCACGTTCGCCTCGGCGGCGTACACATCCGGCTTTTCTGTCAAACCGATGTCCAGCTGATCACGCGTGATCTCAAGAAAGTCCTGCGCCTTGCGCAAGGCCTTGCGGCGCGCCAGCAAATTTTCATATGCGAACACAAGATCCCAATAACGGATGCGTGTTTCATACACCGCCTCTTCGATGCGCCAAAGCGTTTCATAATCGAATTTTTCAATATTGATTTTGACCTGATCTATTTTTTTGCGGTCGGTGTAGCCGAAGGCATTTTTAAGCAGCGGCTGCTCCACGGAAAGGGTGAGAAAACTCGAATAATAACGGTCAAAAGCGGCAAAGGCCGTATCGGTCGAGTTGCGCCGCGTGGCACCCTCCACGCGCACGGTGGTGCCGAGCGGAATTTTTTTCTGAATGGCGGTTTTGACTTCGCCTTCCAGTTCGCGCGATCCGAGCACGACGCTGGAACGCTGCTGGAGATCCTGCTCATAGCGGCCTTCGAGTTCCGCCTGCGTATCATAAATCGCCTTGGCGATGGCTTCTTCGCGCGCCTCGATCAACCTTTCGGTGCGCACAATTTGTATCTCAAGATTGCGCGCCAGAGTGATTTTGGTCGCCTCATCGAGCGTAAGCGGTTCGGCTTGGACATGCGCTTCGGGTCGAACGGTCAAATCGTCGACAAAAAATCCCCCCTGAAGAGGTTCAAGGCCCACCGTTTCGATGAGTTCACGCGCGGAACGCATGTCTTGAATGGGTTCCGGTTGCTGGGCCGCGCCTGTCGCCTGGAATGATATAAAAAATAAACAGTAAAATATAATTCGATGGAACTTCATTTTAATTTCTCCGGTTTTGCTAAAATCAAATCCATGGCTTGAGACAGCCGGCCGTAAAAGCGGCCGATCACATCGCGTTCAGCCGGTTTAAATTCATCCAATGTCCCCATCAGGAAACCCAAGGCAAGTTTCTGCGCCCGGCGCACCACCTTTTCTCCTTTAAGCTGAATCTCAAGCAGGGTGACGCGCCGGTCTTTCGGATGCGTCGTACGTTTCAAAAATTTGGCCTTTTCAAGACGATCGACCAGATACGTCACCGCCGGTTTTGAAATATGCATTTTCGTGCTGACTTCCGTCATGGGGATGGCCTTGCCGGCTGCCGCCAAAATGCTCAGGAGTGCGTATTGCGGCAGCGTCAGACCGGCTTCCGTAAGAAAATAGGCATAGAGCCTTGAAAACTTCATCTGAATGCCCCGGAAGTACTGCATCATCTTCTCTTTTTCATTCATGGCGTAAATTCCTTTACATTTTTATCAACAGCGGACAGCAAAGCCATTCGATTCACTCC
>JBFHCO010000213.1:0-2068 GCA_041585205.1 Candidatus Omnitrophota bacterium
AATACCGTGGTCTTCCGTCTCCGTGCGCATGCGCGACGCAACATAAGAGAGAATCTCCACCGGGTTTGTGAACCTCTTAGCGGCATAATCGGCCTCCAGTTGTTTGTAAGTTCCGCTCAGTATACGCACGATCTCATCGTAGGAAAAACCCGCGCGCGCCAATGCCGGAAAGGAGACATGCAAAAACCGGAGCAAACGGTCAAAATTGTTCTTATATTCCACGATCAAATTAACAAGCGCGCGGAGCTGCCCCTTCAGTACTCGCCGCTGATGCCAGCGGAAACGCTCCAGCGCTTGATTCGCGTATTTCCATTCCCCGAAGGTATTCAGCCACGCCCTGGGTGTCCGCCACGCATGTTTCACCACCGGTGATTCGGCGCGCACTTCCGCCCTCGACTCAGAACGGTTTACAGACCGGCGAATTTTCAAAGAGAGTCCATTTTCTCCCATATCCCAGGCGGCGGATTCATTCGGAAGTGAAACGAAACTGAGCTGCATCACGGCCCGTGATTTGGATTTCCTGAGCAGTCCGAAGTAATGATGAATGGCGTCCTTGGCATCGGGCTTCAGCCCGATAAAATAAAGTAAGGATTCCACCTTGTTGTAAATGACAAACGCCACGGGAGACGGCAGCGAGCGCATGGCCTTGGTCGACATGAGAACGGCGGGTGTTTCCAAACTCGCGGGCACTTTTTCCGCGTGGAGAAGCAGGGCTAAATGCGGATTGATTTCTTCAAGCAGCCGTGCGAATCCTTTTCTTGTCGCTTCGTCATGTTGCCAATCCAAGGGGAACTCGGTCCATTCCAGCTGATTTTCATCCTCAATCCGAATCGCCGGCTTGGCATCCACCTTAAAAGACATTTCACCCCGCACCTCCGCCCTTGCGCCGATTGGGCGCAAGGACTGAGGAGTAATCAGTCCCATTCGGACTGAGCGCAGCTCGGAGCGCGGTGCGGTTGGCAACGAGTCCCGAGCAGTGCTCAGTCCCATTCGGACTGAGCGCCGTTCGGAGAGCGATGCGATTGGCATCGCTTCCTGAACAGTGCTCGGCTCGATTGGAGACGAGCGCAATTCCGACCGTCGGCTATCAATGAATTCGGTCAGGCGTTTTAAGATATCATGCGTCGTTTGGGTTTCACCGCCCACATAAAAGAAGCGGCCGGGCTCATTCTGCAAACGTACCGGTAAACGCTCCGTGTTTTTATCGACCGCAATCAACCTAACGTCTTTCGTTTTATCCGCAATGGTCCAATCGATATCAAATTCACCGAATCGGTCGCCGAAATAATAGATATAGCGCGGGTTGAGTTTGCGTGTCTTGATCAAGTGATGCATGGCATCCCCTTTGTCTTTGATTCCGGCAATCATTTCATCCGAAAACATTCCGCTTCGGCGGCGATAATCCCAGCGCTTCCACGGGGAAAGGACTAAACCAGCCATCCGGCTATAAATGTCAAATTTTCTTAATGCCTTTGAGGCGAGCTTTGCCTCGAGAGGTGCAATAACGTTTTGCTTCATGTGCCCTTCGCTTGAGGCAGATATGGTCGCAACCCTGACTTTATTTTGCAGCAGTTTGTCCAAATACCGTAGCGTCGTCTCATCAAGCGGCTTTGACTCCTGGCCTTTCTCAAGCATTTCGATTAAAACACCGTCGACATCGAATACAAGCGCGCCCTCTTTTTGAATATGCTCCCAATCCTTGAATATCATCCACGCAATATCTTTCACAGGCGTCCTTTGCCAATCGAGATCGGGAATGCGGTTTTTAAAATATTGTGTGAGTTCCCTCATGGTGATCACGCTGTCCATCACTTCAAAATCGATTAATCCTTCCAGTTCATCCCGGACGGTTTTAAGCGCTTCTTCCGCGCGCAGATTGATCTTTATATTGTCGGGTGAAATCATTTCTAAGACCATGACGATCCAGACCATCGGAATTTCCGGATGCTCGGCATGCCAGGCTTCAATGCGGCGGATGATTGCATCACGCACCTCCGACCGGGCTTTTGGTTTGGGTGCATCCGCCGGGCGCGCCGGTATTGTAAATTTCATGATATCGATATTCAGC
>JBFHCO010000214.1:0-2046 GCA_041585205.1 Candidatus Omnitrophota bacterium
CGTGCTCATGATGTTGGGTGCCGTCGCAATCAAATTTATTTATTATCCTTTGGAATCCTCTAAACGCGCCGCAACGGTTTCCGTTACGGGGCCCGATTTTCCCGTTTATGGCAAAGTTCCCTATTTTCTTTTAACCGATCAACGGTCGGAGAGGCTAGGATCCGCGGATCTTAAAGGGAAGTTATGGATTGCCAATTTCATTTTCACGCGATGCGCGGGGCCTTGCCCTCTGATGTCGGCTCATATGCGATCGTTGCAGGAGGATTTTGAAAGTACGGAAGACGTGCATCTGGTGTCTTTCAGCGTAGATCCGGATTATGACACACCCCCCGTACTTTCGGAATACGCTTTGCGTTTCCGGGCAAATCCGGAAAAATGGGCTTTTCTGACCGGTGATAAAACCGAGATATTTGATTTGTCTCAACATGCTTTTCATCTGGGCGCTTCCGACGTGCCGGAAGAGGACAGGAAATCCGTCGGACAAAGCGTCATGCACAGTCAGAAATTTATTTTGGTGGACCGAGCCGGAAGGATTCGCGGTTATTATGACAGCACGCAGGCCGAACAGCTTAAAAAGCTGAAGCTGGATGCGCGGTCGCTGCTGTCCGTCTAGCGATCGGAATATGGATTACTCTAAACTGCCTGCGATTAACGCGGCTCTGAATGCGACCAGCGCCCTATTTTTGACTTTGGGGTATGTCTTTATCCGCCAACGCGCCATGAAAGCGCATGCCATGTGCATGACCACCGCGTTTGGCACCTCCATGCTTTTTTTAGTTTCTTATTTGACCTATCATTATCATCATGGGTCAACGGGTTTCACCGGGACGGGCTGGATCCGGCCGGTTTATTTTTCAATCCTGATATCGCATACCGTTTTGGCGGCTGCGGTGGTGCCGCTGGCCGTGGTGACGCTGTATCGCGGTTTTCGGGGCCAATTCGCAAAACACGTCCGAATCGCCAGACTGACCTTGCCTGTTTGGTTATATGTTTCCGTCACAGGCGTCGTCATCTACTGGATGTTGTACAGGCTTTGAAGCATGAATAATTCAATGAAAAAAGATCATTACGGGTTCAAATTTTGGCTGGGCTGGATTCTCCAGTTCGCGGGGTCGTTTATCGCAGCGGTGCTTGTTTGGACACTGAGTCTAACGGCTCTCTTCGGAGGTATTGACGGGTTTGAGTTGTCGGCGACCTGGGCGGTTGCCGTTTTCGGGAGTTGGTTTGTGCTGATGATTCCCTTTATGCGCAAAAAGGAACGGATCTGGAAACGGCTAAATGACGACCAGGAAAAGGCGACGGACGCCTGGCTTTTGGGGATGGGCCTTTTCATCGGTTCGCTCATCGCAGCCGCTTTCGGATGGAGCGTTTATTTCCGCGATGCCTTGATGGATCCGGCGCATCAGGGGATTCATACATCATGGTTAAAGGCCGTGATCGGAACCTGGCTTGTTTTACTGGTGCCATTTCTCGTTTTGATGTATTTGAAGGCGGATGCCATTTTCAAAGCCGCCGTCAAACGCCAATCCTATCAAGGGCCCATTTTTCACAGTACCTTTGTCGAGAAAACAAAACGCATGCTGCCGGAATCAATTCGCAGAAAGCTAAAAGGTTTGCCGACTCTTCTTAATAACGCGCAGATCGGTCATTTAAAGCTGAAAAATGGACGCATCGTGGAGCACGCTTTTGTTTTAAACGGATCCGAAATCCTCGGGCTTTACGACCGGGATGAAATGGATTTTAACGCGAGCGAGATTGAGGATGTGGAGCTTCTGGAAGAGAGCCGGCTGCCGCCTTATGAAGAGCAAAAATGGCTTCGGTTGGACGGACGCGCATGAAACAGACCATTTATTTGCTCCTTATTTCATATTTCGTCATGCAGGGAGAGGTGACCGCATGTCCCGGTTGCAGCGAATTGCTGGAATTCGGCAAGGACGCCCTGCAGACTTTCCGATTCGGAAAAGGAATCGCTTGGAGCATGTTGCTGATGTTTTCTGTGCCTGTCGCCATGATCACGGGCTTGGCGGTTATGATCATTCGGGCCGA
>JBFHCO010000215.1:0-2020 GCA_041585205.1 Candidatus Omnitrophota bacterium
CGCCTATGGCGCACCCCCGGGATGGGCGTTTCATGACGGAACGCTTGCGCCGACCGGATGCGGCAGTTCGATTGTTTTTACACCCGAAGAGTCGCTCGCGTGTTTACGGCACTACTATGAAAATCTGGGCGATCGATTGTGGGGTCGTTACGGTTTTTCCGACGCCTTTAATTTGGATAATCAATGGTTTGATCAAGAGGTGATCGGTATTGATCAAGGCGCTTTGCTTTTGATGATTGAAAATCACAGGTCCGAACTTATTTGGAAGATTATGGCTCGCAATCAAACGTTGCAGGAGGCGATGAAGCGCTTGGGCTTTGTTCCGGGGAGCAAAGAACTGCCTTGGCCGGAGCCGCCGCTCTATTACGCGCCTTATGCATCCGGCGGATTGAAAATCGACAGTTATTTGAAAGACTGGCCTCAAGGCGATGCCATAATTTTGGACAAAACCTTCAAGGAGCGCGGACAGATCGAAAATGACAAGGATTTGAGGGCCGAAATTCGGCTGGCTTGGAATGAAGAAGAACTGTTCTTTGCCGTGACCGTGACTGACGAAGATATTGTTATACGCAAAAATGGCAAGAATATCTGGATGGATGATCTGTTTGAAATATATATTGATCCCGATGACAACGGACTCGTCTGGGATCATGCCGACGATTATCAATTGGGGTTTCGTGCACCGGATGAGGCAGGGAATGTCGCAGCATGGTCTTGGTTTCAGCGCCAGGAAAACCCGTCGGAAATAGGCGTTGCGGTCGCGAAAGGATTTGTCGATCAAAAGGGATATGTCCTGGAAGGCTCCGTCCGCTGGTCTTATCTTGGGTTGAAACCGGAAGTGAACACCTATATCCGGATCGGATTATCCGTGCATGACATTGATCGTGACCGCAGCGAAGGCAAGATCCAATGGTTTTTCAGAAACGAGGAAGAATTTCAACGTTTTATTTTGGGCAAAGTTGTATTGATAAAAGGAACGCTGCCGCCTGAATCTAAAAAGCCGGAGACGCCAACATGAACACGAAGAAAAAACCGTCGCTTTATCAAATGGTGCAAAAGTATTCACGGGAGAGCAAAAACAAAACGGCGGCCACATCGATTGATTTAGCCGGAACGGTGCGGCGGCTCAGGGATGAGAAAAATCTTTCGGGTGTCGATTTGTGCAAGCGCGCCGGAGATTTGAACCCCAAAACATTGACCGCGGTCGAAAAGGGCCGGATTCAGAATCCGTCGATTCAAACCTTGCTTTCGATCGCGCGCGGGTTGGGCGTCTCCGTCGGTGATTTATTCCGGCAGGCAGAAATGGATTTAGAACAATATTTTTCAATCGGTTCTCAAAAAGGATCTTTTCAGATCGATTTCTTGAGGGCGGGCGTCAAAATTGTTTCGTTCACACCGTTTATGAAGGATTTCTTTTGCGGTAAATGGATTGTTGCCGCTCAACAGCTTGTGGACGGTGTTTTGTTCCAGCATCCGCACCCCTTCTTTATGTCTACGCTCGTAGGGCGATTCGAGTTCGGGGTTGAAGGCCGTAAAACCAATTTAAAAGAAGGAGAGAATATCTTTTTTAGCGGGCAGATGCGATATTCCTTTTACAATCCGCTTCACCGGGAGTCAGTTCTCCTCGTTGTAACAGCTCCGTCTTTTCTCTGAGGGATCGGGGGGAAATTCACAAGGGGACGGGTGAGTCGATCAAGGAATAAAGGTTTGAAACCGATACTAAAGAACTGGTATAGTATCTAACACTATTAAAGCAGGCAACTTAGGATAATCGGGTCCGAATTTCATGGCTAAAAAAATCTTTCATTTCTTCGTTTTAATCTGCGTGTCTCTTTGGGCATTTCACTTTCCGGTGGGTGCTCAAACCAAAGAAGCGCTGATGCCCGCCTCGCAGGACGAGTTGTCCCATCGCTCTATTCGCGATCAGGTGAAAATTTTAAGAGACGAACGTTCTGCTCAAATGCCCTATCTCAGCACGGCACATATCCGTTCCGAAATCAACTCCAAGAAAATCAAAGAA
>JBFHCO010000216.1:0-1998 GCA_041585205.1 Candidatus Omnitrophota bacterium
CTGTGAATCGTCAAAGGGCCGTCCAACCGCGGGTGCTGATACCACCGGTTGCCGATGGTGGTCGCGTATTCATTGATGCCTTCATAAGATATTTTTCCTTCCAAATCCTTTTCGGTCAAAACGCTTAAGCCGAGATCAGAAAAAGCGGCGGCATCGATTTCAGGATTTAAAATAAAAACGCGCTGGTTTTTCTTCTCCGTCTCCGGAAGCGCTCGGACATATTCCCTGACGGGCGCCAAATCCTCCTCAAATTCAATAAATATAATATTTTTGCTCATGGTCAGGCCTTCCGGAAAACCGGTTGAACGACCTCCCCTTTGATATTTTTCCGGATTTCATTATTCTCGAGGATCCGGGCCGTGACGTCGATCACTTCGGCGTAAATATCCAGCGCACGATTGACAACATCCTTCTTATGCGCAAAGGACATATTGTGCGATCCGTTGAAAAGAAGACCGCGCTGATGACATTCCTGCTGAAACAGTGTCTTCAATTCAAGGTCCGTGAAGTCCGCCCCTCCTTCAAATTGAAAGACATGCCGCGCCCCGTACCCTTTTAAGGAAACAAAACCTTTCAGGGCGCTTCGCGTTATCAAATGGCTGAGTTTTTCTTTCAGATAATCCCCTTGCTCCTGAATAAAGGGAATCACACGATAGCGCTCGATAAAATCCAAAGTGGCGAGGCTCGCCGCAAGCGATAAAGCTTCGCCGCCGAATGTGAAAGAAAAAAAGATTTTCTCGAATTCTTTCATGATGGGCTTCTTTCCGATTACCGCCGAAATCGGCATGCCGTTCGCCATGGATTTACCGATCGCCGCCAAATCCGGCGTGACATTGAAATGCTTCTGGGCGCCGCCGTCGGCCAGGCGGAATCCCGTGATGATTTCATCAAAAATTAAAACCGCGCCGTGTTCGTCGCAAAGGGTCCGGACACTTTCAAGAAAACCGCTTTGAGGCCATTCGACACCGACCGGCTCCAAGATCACGGCGGCGACATTTCCGTGATGCTCTTCAAAAATCCGCGCGAGTGACGCGGCATCGTTATATTGGAATGTCCGGGTCAATTTTCGGGTCGCTTCCGGGACACCCTTATTGCGGCTTGTGGTGCCGATATACCAGTCCTGCCAACCGTGATAACCCGAACATGCGATGATGTCTCTTCCGGTAAAGGCGCGCGCCGCACGCACCGCGCCCGCGGTCGCGTCGGAACCGTTTTTTCCGTACCGCACCATTTCGGCGCAGGGAAAAATCCGCTCGAGTCTTTCCGCAAGCTCCACTTCAAGCCGGTGCGGAAGGGTATAGGAAATCCCCCGCTCCAACTGTTTGAGAATGGCGCGGTTGATTTCGGAAACGTTGTAACCCAAGAGCACCGCGCAAAGACCCATGGCAAAATCAAGATAGCGGTTCCCGTCCACGTCCCAGAGCGTGCATCCGTCCGCTTTTTCCGCGAAAATGGGCGAAACGCCTTTGGAAAAATTTTCATAACTTTTACTGAACGTTTGGCTGCAAAGCGGGATCAACGATTCCGCCCTCTCAAACAACCGCGTATTTTTTCCCAATTTGATTTTCTTATCCTGTCTCATCTTGGCGGCCCTCAATACCTTCCCCAATCTTCACGGTTCGCTTCGAATAGTTCCGGTTTTTCCTTCATTAAATTCAAAACATCGCTCATGGAAAAAAGCCTCTTTCCCCGCCGGTCCATGGTTTCCAAGACATGGCGGAGAACTTGGTAATCTTGCGGCGTATCCAACGTCCAGCGCATGCGTGACAAATCTTCGGGAAGCCGGAGGCTGACCCGTTTAAAATCATCGGACTCGCGGATATACCGGTCAACATGCTCCCGGTCATAGGACTTCTTGGCTTCGAGCGTCTGGTGTGAGTTCAGACTGGTCTGCAACTCAACGTGGGTGTGCCCGGAGGCTGAATCCACGAAGATGCATCCTCCCTTGTATTTAGCGTCGGCTTTCTCTTTTCCATAAGTATTGAGTAGGCGACCAAG
>JBFHCO010000217.1:0-1933 GCA_041585205.1 Candidatus Omnitrophota bacterium
CCTCATCTTCCGTTAATCGTTTTTGCCCGATTCCAAAAAACGTTTGAAAAGCCGAGCGTGGATTGGCTTGCTCCTTTTGTTCAAGCAAAGCCCGGCTCTCTTCGAAAATTCGTCGGTTTGTGGGCGTATCATGATCCAGATTGATAAACCCTGAAACCCTGCCGGCCGAAATGCGCATCGCTTCAAAGTAGGAAAGTACGTCCTCCGATGAGACGCCGCGTAATGCCACCGGAATCGCCATCGCCGCAACCGCATTTAAAGTCTCGTCACTGATCTCAAATAACGAATTGACTTTGGCGCCGAGCACCCTTACAACCTTACCGTTTTCGTCTCTTGCGAGTTCAAATTTAATACTGTCCCCTATATCCGCAAATGCGTCCGCCATTTGATTAGCCGCAAAGTAGGAAGCGGGTCTTTCACCCGACGGCAGAACCGCGCCGGAGGCGACGGACAGAACCACCCCGAGCGTCAATAAAGCCGCGGCTTCTCTAACATCCCAGGAAGGCGCAAACGTATTGATATCAGGCGGAACAAAGAAATTACCTTCCGAATCCCGGCGGTTTTCAAGATCATTGCGAATTTGGTTGAAGACCTGAGCGACGGCGTCTTCATTGACTATCCATTCCCCCCGGACCTCCGTCATGAATTCATCACGCACAGCCGGATTCACGGCGGCGTGGCGTTTGATGGCTTCAAAAACGCCGGTCATGGTTGCGGTTGTGTTAATGGGAACTCCGGGCCGGTTGAATACATACGAAAAAACACCTTCCTCATTTTGAGCGCGCATATAGCGCGCTTCGGTAAATGAAGTTAATGTGTCCGTTACTTCTCCCGACAGTTGCCTGCTTTGGCGGTATTCGGGCGCAAGATCAGGATTTCGATTTTGCAGCGAGGCGGTTGCATTTCCGAGCAACAGGGCGGCGGCGGCCGGCATGGTGGATTGATTACGCAGCAGCACAACATTATTTTGCGCACCGAACCTCTGAGAGGTACCTTCCTTTCTGATATCCGCGATCGCGGAACCCATTTCTTCGACATTGGATCCTGTAAGAACGGCGGCCATTGTCGCCATGGCGGCGCTCTCGGCAATTTCAGCTTCGGAAGAATTGAGATTCACGAATATCCTGTCACCCGCCCCGAAATCTTTTGATCCTTGGTATTCGCGTACATTCTTATAAGACCTTAGCGTGTCATCGGTGCTCAGACCGCTCCACACGGAAGTGAGCGTCAGAATGGCCGCCGAAAACGTGGTTTTGCCCTGCCTTAAAAGAAGGTTAGTCGTCCCATCATTAATGCGATAGTCAGGATCCACTCCTTTATTTCGAATTGTCTTATAGGTTTCCAGAATATCGGAGGAAGACACGGCTTCCCGGCCGGGCATTCGTTCGGACAAGGCCTGCACAACCGCCAGCATGGCAGCCGCTTCTACACCGGTTTCAGCCAGCGCAGGATCCACTCTCCCTGTCACCTTATCCCTTTCCCTTAATCTTTGCTGCATATCGCGCAAGGCAAATACCGCTTCAAGCTCAGACATTCCGAGCCATTGAACCGCCATAGCTAAAATCGTTGCGGCTGCGATGCCTTCACTCGTACGCCTGAGCACAACATCGGAACCTAACGCGTGAAGCTGACCCTCATCCAGGATCCGGCTCACCGTCTCAAATATTGAATTCATTGAAACGTCGCGCGCGCTTCGAAAACCCGCTTCTCCCCTTGCTGCGCGCGCATTCCAAGCTGCTTGCGATATTTTCTGCGCCATCACCGCCAACCCGGCCGTCCTCTCATTATCAAAATCGACACCGGTGATTCCCGCCTCAATTTTTCTCATGGATCGCGCAGCCGCGATCTCGGATATCGAACTCGCCACTTCCCCCGCTCCAAACCAGTCGCTCATTTCAAGCGGTCCCTCTGCCATGGCCCTTCTGAATAGCGC
>JBFHCO010000218.1:0-1897 GCA_041585205.1 Candidatus Omnitrophota bacterium
CGTGCAGCATATGAAACATCGGTCCGGTCACGTTCCAATGAAAATTCTGAGTTTTCAAATACAGGAAATAGGTATCGGCCAAAAGATGCGAAAGCCCGTCTGCGATTTCGCGTCTTTCCTTTTTCGAAATTCCGATGTCGATTTGCTGCTGAGAATTCTGCTTCAAGGGACACCTCCTTTAGGCTTTGCCCAATGTCACTTCTCCCGGTTTCCAACCGCATTGTGTCAATTCGCCGGTTTGAAAGGCCTGCAATGTTCTAAGCGTTTCATCCACGCTGCGCCCCACAGATAAATCATTCACGACGGCGCTTCTAACGACACCCTGCTGATCCAAGATAAAGGTTCCGCGCAATGCGATGCCTTTTTCTTCGTCCAAGACGCCGAAGGTGCGCGCCCATTCATGATTGGTGTCGCCTATCATCGGAAATTGAACTTTCCCGAGACCTTGCTCGGTCCAGGCCTTATGCGAAAAGACGCTGTCCGTGCTGGAGGTCAATACTTCGGCATCCAATTTCTTGAACTGATTGTATTGCGTGTTGAAACCTTGAATCTCCGTGGGACAAACAAACGTAAAATCCAAAGGATAAAAGAAAATGACAACCCATTTTCCTCTATAATCGGATAGTTTAATATCCTTGAAAGAACCGCTGGCCATCAGAGCCTGTCCCTTCAAATCCGGAGCCTGCTTACCCACTTTCACAAAATGTCTCGTTGAAATCGCCAAATCTGTCATACTTTCTCCTCCTTGACATGGTTTTCATCATTTATTTTTTTACATTTTCTACAAAGGCCCCGAAAATCGATTTGATATTCCTCAACATGGAATTCGGAACCGACTGAATCCGGCAAGGCCAATTGACTCAATGCCCTATCGTATAAGTCCTCGATCTTTCCGCAAACACGGCAAATCAAATGATGATGAGGCATTCGGTTTGCGTCAAAGCGCGCGCTTTCACCCGTAGCTCTGGTTTTTGAAATAAAGCCGTTTTTTTCAAACGTATCAAGCGTCTTATACACGGTGGCCAGTGACAAAGTTGGATATTGGGTTTTTAATTTTTCATAGACTTCTTCAGCCGTGGGATGCGATTCCGTGGCCGAGAGTTCCTGATAAACCGCGAGACGCTGTTGAGTAACGCTCAACCCCTTCTCGCGGCATGCTTCCGTGAACTCATCAATGATATTTTTTGTCCTCATCATTCACCTTGTATTGACAAATATTATTATATGATAATTATTATCATATTTCAAGGCTAATTTTAATTTTCGATAACCCTTTTTATAACATAGAGTTACAGAATTTATTCGGATTGAACTTGCGGCGATCCGGAAATACGTCCTGAAACTTCCGGTGAGTTTAAAATGGCGAGTAATCCTTCCGGAGAAATATAACCGGTAATACGGGCTTCTTCGATCTCAAGACCCTGCACATCAAGAAATAGAATTGTCGGGACGCCCACTATTTGAAAGCGACTGATCAGATCAAGCGTCTGTTCATCATCGGGGCTTGTCAGGTCCACCTTAATTCTCTCAAAACCATCCAACGCGGTGATAACCTGAGCGTTCGTATACGTGAATTGATCCAGCTCATGGCAGGGCAAACACCAATCCGCGTAAAAGTCCATGATCACCGGTTTGCCGGACGTTTTGGCTTCGGCCAATGTATCCGGTGTGTATACTGCCCAGACCACCGAGTCCTTTGGGCCCAAAATCGGAATTAAAAATCCGATAAGAATTACCACAGTGCCGATTGTTCGCTTAAATAAGCGGAAGCGTTTTTGTTCATCCCCTGCTTTTTCGATAAATCCCAAATAAGCCCCTGTTGCGATAACGGATACCGGAAGCCACAGCGCAAGTCCTTGAGGCCTTAAAGCAAGCAACGCATAAAAGGCGGCGAACG
>JBFHCO010000219.1:0-1860 GCA_041585205.1 Candidatus Omnitrophota bacterium
AATAGGCATCGACGCCAATTTCCTTCTCGATGCGCTGGCGGGTGCTGCCGTCTTCCCAGCCGGTCATGATGATGAATTTGGTTTTGGGAAGCTCCTGTTTTAAGGTCGCCAGCGCCTCTTCCCCGCCCATGCCCGGCATGCGTAAATCGAGCAAGATCACATCCGGTTTTTCCTTTTTGGCGGTTTCAATGCCCTTGACGGCCTGATCGGCGCTTAGAAAATCGATATGGCGGAAATTCTTGAAAGTCTGCGCGAAAAAATTGACGATATCCGTTTCATCGTCGACCATCAGTACTTTGTATTTACCGTCCATGATTTATCCTTTTTCGGTGCCGGCCGGCTGCGCCCATGTGATTTCGGGGAAAAACAAATGAAAGGCCGTGCCCTTCCCCTCTTCGCTTTCAACCGTGATGCGCCCGCCGAAACGTTTGATGAATTCGCGCACGATAAAAAGCCCGAGCCCCGTTCCTTTCTGAAGGCCGGGTGACTCGCCGCGCGTGACGTCTTTGGTGGTGAAAAATGGGTCAAAGATTTTATCGAGATTGTCCTTGGAAATGCCGGATCCCGTGTCGCGTATGGAAACGCAAAGCTCTCCGTTTTGAAGTGCGCCCTCGAGCATGATTTGGCCGCCGTGGCTGATCGCATGCCGCGCGTTGACGATCAAATTGAGGAAAATATCCTCCATCGTGTGCTGATCGGCACGCACCATCGGAAATTCCTCCGGAAATTGCTGTGTCACGGCAATTCCCTCGCTTTGCAGTTCGGGTTCCACAAAAGACAGGGCATTGGCCGCCGCGCGCTTAAGATCCACGGCTTCGATTTTAAGTTCCTTGGGCTTTTTGGCGAAACTCGAAAGCCGCTCGATCACGGAATTGGCCCGGTCCACATTTTCTTCGAGTTTATCGAGTGTGCCGAACACTTCCTGCTCAAGGTGCAGCCGGTGCATGGTTTCGTATTTGCCGAGCTTACGGTTCATCCTGAGCATCGCGATGCCGACTTTGATATGGTTCAAGGGGTTTTTGATTTCATGTCCGATCCCGGCCGAAAGCGTCCCGATCGCCGCCATCTTGGCCTGCTGGGCAAAATCAATCTCACGTTTTTTGAGGTTGTCATACAGCCGCGCGTTGCTTAAAGCGACGGCTACCTGCCCGGCCAGCGTCGGGAAATACCCAACTTCATCCTGAGAAAATTCCTGGTCGGATTTTTTCTTGCCCAAGATCAAAACGCCAATTAATTCGGTATGGATGAATAAAGGCACGCAAATAACGCCTTTGAGCTCTTCCAGTCGCCCCACGATGGAGATGGGAAGGTTATTTTTCTCTTCCTGGCTTTGTATGCTGATAATTTGATCTTTTTTTGCCAGGTGCTGAAAGAAATAATCATCACGCTTATATTCCACCCCTTTATGATTGACGCCGAAAGAATCCAAGATGCGGTAAAAGTTCCCGCTTTCATCTTTAATGAGAATCGCTCCCGATTCCAGCCGCAGTGAATCCCGCAGCGTTTCCAGAATTGTCCGCCCGACCTGATCAATATCCAAAATGGTGATGATATTTTTGGACAAGCGATTCAATACTGTTTTAATATTCTCCCTTTTTTGAAATAGATATTTGTCAGTAATGTTTATCAGGTATTTACGCGTAGGATCATACAGAAGAATTACCAAAAAAACACTAAAAGCAGTCGAAATCATGGGGCCGATTTCGTGATATTGACCAATGTAGCTTTGCATTATCGAAGTGATTCCCGCGACTATCGCCATCACCATGGTAAAAAGCCCAGTAAACACAAGAGTCTTCTTAATAATAATTTGAACATCCATGAGGTGATATCTAAACATTCCGTAAGTCAGGGCAAGAA
>JBFHCO010000220.1:0-1850 GCA_041585205.1 Candidatus Omnitrophota bacterium
CCCCGGAGCAACGAGCCCTTAGTGCTTGCCGAAGCCGGAGCTCTTGAGCGGAGCATGGGGGCTTTGGCGATGCCGCTGCGGTAATGTTAGCTAAAAGGGAGCGCGCTGAATGTTCTCAGGATTGTGGCGGCAAAATATTATTTGCGTTCTTCTTCGAGGATAAAGGTGACGAGGTCGTCGGCGGCGTTGGGTTTGGCGATTTCGCGTATCATTTTGTGCTTGTCTTTGATGAGGTCGGGATTTTCGAAAATCGCCTTGAGAATATTTTTGATTTGCTCGGGGTGTTCCATAAAAAAACTCGCGTTGTGAGACTTCAGGAACTGGGCGTTACGGAGTTCCTGCCCCGGTATGGGGTGAAAGACAACCATGGGAAGGTCCTTGGCCAGGCTTTCGACGGTCGAAGACCCGCCGGACTTTGCGACCATGAGGTCACTTGCTTCCATTAAATCGGCCATGAAGTCGACAAAGCCAAAGACCTGCACAGGAAATGAAAAGTGTTCCTTGTCGAGGCGCGATTTTAAGTGGCGGTTGTTGCCGCAGACGACAAAACACTGCACGCGGTCGGCATAATGCTCGAGTTCGGCCAGGGCCTTGTCCGTCGGCCCAAGACCGAAGCTGCCTGAAGAAAAAAGCACGGTGAAGCGGTCTTCCTTGAAGCCCCATTTTTTAAGGAGCTCCTTTTTGCGGCCCGTGGGCTTGAAGGCCGGGTCCACCGGAATGCCCCCCACCCTGATTTTCTCTTTCGGGACGCCGCGGCGCCGGAGCTCGGTTTCGCTTTCTTCGTTCATGACCCAGTAATAATCCGTACCCGGATGCACCCAAAAGGCGTGGGGGTAAAAATCGGTGATGACGGTTGTGACGGTCGCTTTGATTTTTCCCTTGAGCTTGGCGCGGCTGAAGAGTTCGGCCGTGAAAAAATGCGTGCAGAGAATATGCTCTGGTTTTTCCCGGCGCATGCGCTTGAGCAGCCGCCCGCCCTCGAGCTGATTGATGCTTTCACGGAACGGGCGAATCATTTTATAGACGCCGGGCAGGTCGAAGGTTTCATAAAACCAGCCCCACAGCGCCGGGTGGTCCCGCACCATACGGTAATAACTTTCGGGGTAAATCCAGCGGAAGAAGGGTGAGGTGGAATGCAGCGAATCCTCGACTTTGACTTCGTCGGCGGAAAGGCCCCGCATATGAAAGACCTTTTCAATCACTTCGGCCACGCGCTGATGGCCGTGCCCCGCCGAGGCGTGGAAAATGTAGATTTTCATTGCAGGACAAGCGCCGCCGCGTCGCGCACGGTGTTTACGCGGTGGTCGGGGTTGTATTTCTGATTGAGTTTCTCCTCGTCGAATTTGCCGTGGCCGGTACGGACGAAAATGGTTTTGAGGCCGAAGCGTTTGCCGGCTTCCATGTCGGTGGCCTTGTCGCCGATAAAATAGGTTCTTGAGCGGTCAAACTCCAGACCCTGGACCGCCTGTTCAAAAAGGCCCGTCTCGGGCTTGCGGCATTTGCAGCCGGCCTCTTTGCCGTGCAGGCAATAATGCGAGGCGTAAAGATGAATCCCCTTGTCCTCAAGTTCAGCGAGCATTTTTTTATGAATGTCCCAGAGTTCGGCCTCCGGGTAAACGCCGTCGCCGATTCCGGCCTGATTGGAAATCACAATGATTTTAAAGCCGGCGTCGTGAAGGGATTTCAGCGCCTCCAAGGCGCCCGCTTCAAAACGGAATTCTTCCCACGTTTTGACATAATCGCCAATGGGGTCGACATTGATGACGCCGTCGCGGTCGATAAAAACGATTTTATCCACGCGCGCTGTCTTTCATTTCGCGATACTTCGCGTAAGAAAATAGCTGATAGAG
>JBFHCO010000221.1:0-1841 GCA_041585205.1 Candidatus Omnitrophota bacterium
CTCTTTAGATAAAAGCTCTGATTTCGGTTTCATAGGGCTGATATGTTAACAAAAAAGCGGAGTTTTGGGAAATGCGGAGAAACGAGGAATTATGCGGAACGCGCGAAGCGTTCGAGGACTTGGCGGTTGAGTTTTTCGGCAAGCGCGCTCAGACCGAAACGGCTGACAAAGCTGTCGGCGAATTTGGAGAATTGAATGCGGCTTAAGATCTTAACGGCATCATCCCCGAGCTGTTCTTTTAGGAATTCCGCCGTGAGTGTTCCGTGCAAGGAAGAACTGAGGAATGCTAAAGGCTCGATGGAACGTGCGGAGCTGCGCTTGGCGAGTTCACGGCGCATTTCCAGCTGCACATAATCCAGCGCCTGCTTCGCTGTTTCAGCGAAGGGAATTTCGGGTTGTTTGTTCTCGGCCAGGATCTGATTGACGGACTTGGCCAACCCATGGTCTTTCGTCATGCCGAAGATGACAATGGGAAGACCGATCCGTTTTAATTCCAGTATCGTAGCCAGCTGATTTTCATCTTCGAAAAGCTCAACGTCGAAAAGAAGCACTTTGTGACCCGCGTTTTTATCAAGCGCCGATAGGGTTTTTATTGCTTCCTTATTTGAGATTTCAGGAAGGGTGATGGCAAAATTTAAAAGCTCTTCCGGAGGTAGATTGCGGAAACGGGATGCGCTGTTGATCACATCCTTCGCCAACTGCTCCGCGTGATTAAGCGTAATGCGCACTTCAGAACGTGGACGGCGATGATGGTCTTTTATTCTGTACCGGTGGACATCAACCGGAGCAAACCCAAGGGTTTTGATAAGCGTATGATGTAAAATTTTGGATCCGGGGGGTCCGAAATTGGCGATATTCAGTCCCAAAATACCGTCAACCGCCCATATCACGGCTTTTCCTGCCGGAAATTCAAGGGTCGTCCCGCCCACTTCCGTTTTATGTATGTTGACGGACGGCGGGCCCAAATAAAATAAAATACCGCGGTCCATCATTTGACGCTCCGCCATGAACGGAAAATTCACGATATCCGTCGGAAATTCTGCAAAATCCTCGAGTGGTTCCGGTATGTAGGGAACCACGGGCCATGTCGTGGCTTCATGCCAGTTATCACGCTGGGTTTCAAAATGGACTCTCACATAATCGTGAAAGGGATATTCGCGGACATAATCAAATAAATTCTTTACCGCAGCATCATTCGAACTTAAATCAAAACTGAAATAAAAACGAAAATCGATAATATTTATAATGTCTTTGATAATTCGATTCCGGGAATTAAGGGCATCTTCCAGAGTCTGCTTCTCTAGCGAAGGGCGAATGATTTCACGTATTTCTTTAAATTTTACTTCATCTGTTAGGCCAGAATACATCATCCCACGAATGATGTTAAACGCCTTGACATCATGCCGATAAACGTCCCATACAGCCGGGATCCATTTTTTTAGTTCATCGCGGGTTATTTCTTTTCGCAACCGGAATAATTCCGATGCAAGGATCAACGTTTGAAGCGACAAAACCATATCCTTTACGGACATGTCTTTTTTGACCGGAATTTCCTTCCTCTTGATAAGTTCGATGTAGTTATTAATCATTGTTTGATGCATTAAACCTTCTTTGGATCGGACCAGCGCCCGCAAAACGGGAAATTGAATGTCCTCATAGGTCACGGCCTTCACGGTGCTGCTGGAATCCTGCGCGGCCCTCATTTCAGATCGCGGACGGCGATGATGATCTTTTATTCTGTACTGATGAACATCAGCCGCAGCAAGCCCCAGGGTTTTGATAAGCGTATGATGTAAAATTTTGGATCCGGGGGGTCCGAAATTGGCGATATTCAGTCCCAA
>JBFHCO010000222.1:0-1770 GCA_041585205.1 Candidatus Omnitrophota bacterium
ACCGCAAGACCTTCGACCTGAGTTTTCAGCGTTTCCAAACGGGATATGGCGGTATCGTAAACTTCATCGCTGATATTCTGCCCGCTCTGTTTGAGACTATAAATCCAGTGACCTAAATGCACCAGATTTGGCTGAACCACCACCGTATAATCATCAAAACTGTCATCTGATCCGGGAACAGGCAGAGGCTTCGGCAACGCTCTCAATTCTGAGCGCAATTCAAGTCCCCGCAATTCCCGGACCGCCTGCATCATTGCCTTTTTATTGCGAATGGCCTCCACATAAAGATCCAAAATTCCAGGTTCATCACCACCCGAAATTTTTTCATCAAAACTCGGCACGATTCCGCCGGTAAACTCCCGTCGAATGTCATAGGCCATCGATGTGTAATAGATCCAACGACGGATCGCCCGGATGCGCTCTGCTTTGTCTTCCGAGAAAAAAAGGTCCAGCTCTTCATTTAAAAGATCAAAATAATTTTTTGCTTCTGTTTTAAGATAATATTGAGTTAAAGCTTCATTGCTTTTATCAGGTTCTGGCCAATTGTAAGGATGGTCCTCATGGATTCCCGGAATGCCCCTTTTACGTCCATTGAGCTTGTCGCGCACGCCGCTTGCCGGCCAGCCATCCCCGTTGGGTGGAGCGCTGACATTACCCTGCGCCGTCTTCATCCCGCTGGTCCCGGAGGCCTCTTCCGGTTTGCGGGAAGTGTTGAGCCATGCATGAGCACCGCGCACAAGCGACTGTGATTTTGTTTCATCATAACCTTCCAGAAAAACCACGCGGTCTTGAATTTCAGGGAACCGCATGGATAAGCGCTGAATGACCCGATGCAAAAATGCGATATGAAGCCGATATTCGGTGGACGAATGCTTTCCGCCAAGCGCGCCTTGAAACCCGCGTCGAATAAGATGAATGAAAGGATCGAATGCTCCCCTGTCCATTAATTCATCGATGAATCGGTCAAATTCAGGCGCTAAAAACCCCATTTTTTTACTGTCAAGTTCTTGCATTTTTTTCTCTACGTCAGGAAGATGATGTCCAAAAACAGTAAAAAGGAATCTTTTATAGTGCACGATGCGCCGCGCCCAAACGGATAAGAAAAGTTTGGGGTCGAACAGATTTTTTAATTCCGCGCTTTTAAGCCGTTTTTCATAAGCGGCCTTTTGATCGTCGGGCAGTCCTTGCCAATGATTCACCCAGGCTTCGGGGCTATCAAATCCATCTTCTTGAAATATTCCGGTCCATCGGGCCCAGCGTACGTACAATTCCCGCAATGCTTGGATATCTTCTTTCGTTAGACTGACATCGTTCTCCCGAACTTTTCTGACAATTTCATCCGTTTCCCGGACATATTGAGCATGAACAACCCGTCTTATGTCATCGATGGCCAGTTTTGTATACCGGTCAAAAAGTTTCAACGCCTCTTCATTTTCTAATTTAGGTGCGGATCCTTCTTTAAAATAATCAGGGAGATGATTTTCTCGTTTAAACATGCGGATAAGTTCCCAAGCTAGCGGATCATTGGGATCTAAGATATTTTCGAGCTCGCGGTCCGCGAGATCCGCGTTCTCCAATTTAATTAATTTTTTGATTTCGGGAATCATCCAAAAAATATGATCCACGCCGTTTGTGATACCGAGGAGACGCCCTTGTTCCCGCATTTGAATCACCTCTTGGGGCGTCAGGATCCTTTGTTCAACCAAAAAATCCCCCGCTTTGATGGCATTCAACTGACTGACAGCCACAATTTTTCCGTTAAAGTGATAA
>JBFHCO010000223.1:0-1668 GCA_041585205.1 Candidatus Omnitrophota bacterium
ATTTATTAATGACTTTTAATGTCCAATTTTTTATGATTTGTTGAGAGAACGTTCGATGGAGAGCAAAAGCTCGTTCAAGCCGAGCTTTTGCTTAGCCGAAATGAGCGCCCCTTCGGGGTATTCTCTGAGCACGAAATCTCTGTCGGCGGGGAGTATGAGATCTGATTTGTTCAAGGCCAATAAAATAAGTTTTTCCCGTGCCCCGATTTCCTCCAGCACTTCCTCCACAACCCTCTTCAATTCACCCGCATTGCGAGCCGAAATGTCCAGTACGTGTAAGATCAAATCCGCCATCACGACTTCCTCGAGCGTCGCATGAAAGGCTTCCACCAAATCATGCGGGAGATCTCGCAAAAAACCGACTGTATCCGTAAAGACGATGTTGTTCCTGCTGTTCAAATTCAAAATTCTTGTTTTGGGGTCCAGCGTCGCAAACATCTTGTCTTCCGTGCGGGAACCGGCGCCGGTCAGCGCATTCAGCAGGGTCGTTTTGCCCGCGTTGGTATATCCGACCAAGGCCACCTGCATGAACTTTTTGCTCTTCCGCCCTTCGCGGAGCAATTGCCGGTGCTTTTCGAGTTTCTTTAATTCGCCTTTGATACGCTGAATACGCTCACGAATTTTCCGCCGGTCAACTTCAAGTTTTTGTTCTCCGGGTCCGCGCGTTCCGATGCCGCCGCCCAGCCGCGACATGATGACGCCCCGCCCCACCAATCGCGGAAGCAAATATTTCAATTGGGCCAATTCGACCTGCATTTTTCCTTCGCGGGACTGCGCGCGGCGCGCGAAGATATCCAGGATGAGACCCGTCCGGTCAACCGCCCGAATTCCCGTTCCGGACTCAATATTGCGCGATTGGACGGGCGTTAGGTCAGAGTTAAAAATAAGCACATTGGCGCCCGCGCGACCAGCTTGATCGCGGACTTCCTCTAATTTGCCGTGGCGAATAAAATGACTGGCGCTCGGATGCGTTAAATTCACCTTGCTCGACCCGACGACTGCGCCTCCGGCGGACTCGGTCAATTCTCTGATTTCTTCGTATTGATCTTCAAAGGAGCGGTGCTGAGAGGGGCGTTGGATGACAACTAAATAGGCGCGATCACGTGGCATGCTGTTCGTTTACTGATGCTCCTTATGACGGTTGTATTCTTTCATGATTTTATCACATACTTCCCGGGCTGATTCATCTTGTTCCCAATCAATCCATTGTATGCCTTTTTCCCTTTTAAACCAGGTCATTTGGCGTTTGGCAAGGCGCCGGGTTTGACGCTGTATCGACGCAATCAGCGCCTCCTGTTGTGATTGAAAAGATAAACGCCGCGGCGGCTTCTCCCTGCTTAAAAGGGCGCGAATTTCCTTATATCCGACCGCTTGAGCGGCCGTTTTCGACCAGCGCAAAGGACGGAGGCGTTTCACCTCGGCGATCCAACCCTTGCGCATCATCGCGATCACGCGCCGGTTGATTCTATCATAGAGGTCCGGCCGCGCTTGACGGATTCCAAAGACAACCGGCCGCATCCCCAAGGCCGTCAAGGGAATCTTTTCAGCATGCCATTCGCTCGGCGTGCGGCCTGAACGGTGAATGATTTCCAGCGCGCGGATAATGCGCTTCCGGTCCGTCGGTTTGATCTTGGCGGCCGCCTTCGCGTCAAGCCCCCTCAATTGACC
>JBFHCO010000224.1:0-1639 GCA_041585205.1 Candidatus Omnitrophota bacterium
ATTTGGAGGAAAATGAATTAATCCGATTTTATAGGAATACCGCAAATGAAATCTTTAATTCCGGAGGAAATATTACTCAACTATTACAGACCGAGCTCGTAGGAAATCTTTCTCGATTTGATCAATTTATAAAGACGAGAGGAAGAATCCCGGATGCGTTATCGTATTATATGAGCATGTTTTATTTGCGGGAATCGCACCGGTCGGTAAATTCAAACGGAGTAGAAGGAATTCATCCCAATATCCTCAGGGGTCAAAAAGCAAGTCCGGAAGCCTTTCTGGATTCCGCTAAGCGTCTCACGCCGAAAGTACAAGAATATATCCAATCATGGGAAAAGCGCCGCCGCTCGGAAATCCGCAGTGACAAGGATCAGCCGGGGGATTCAAGGCGGGACGTTCTGATTTATGGCGCGGCGGGCATCGCATCGCTCGGCATTTTGGCCATTTCACTCTGGCTGGCAACCCGTCCTTCCAGCCCTAAGCCTGATCACAAACCAGAGGATACAGAGGATGCGAAATACCGTCAGGTGACAGATTGGATTCAGGGCTTGCGGGATCTGAACGATCAGATTCGTGCGGACGGACCGCATGAAATCCAGGATGACTGGTATCGCCGAACCGATGAATTGAAGGCAAAAATCTTTTATTTTGCCGAAGCGTTAAAACCCGAAGAACATTCCTTAGCCAAAAACACGACCGATTACATCCTAAAAGACCATTCGTGGCAGTCCATCCGTTATGTGCCTCACTTGTTGGCCTATTTCCATAACAGCGAATATGCGATTGACAGCTTGATTGCCATCGCCCGCGGCACGGACAAATTGCGCGCCTTTCAAAAATCCCGGGCCGAGCAGGAACTCATCTTGGCCCTGAATCTGCATATCAATCCCGAGCGAACGGTCGGCAAGGTTTTAAACCTCAAAGAGGGTTTTAAGATTAAGGATCGCAGCCGCGAGGATAAAATTTCGTATAAGATTCGCGTTCAATTAGCCGATTGGGAGCCGACGGAGCTTCTTCAGGTAGACGACGATCCGGTGCTGAATATCGATATCATGAAATTTACAATACCGGCGCGCCCGGCGGATGCACCCAAACCAAAAGCCCGGTCGGAGGTGCGTGATGCAATCATCCGCCGCATTGAAGCCTGGCATGCCAAAAATCCGCAATACCCGCTTGCGTGGATTGTGATGGCCTTGGATGACATGCGTGATTATGAAATCCATAGGACAGTCCAGATCAACTGGAGAGCCGAAAGAAAACTCGGTCCGGTATGGACGCATTTGGACGCGCTGATCGGTGACGAGCATCTCAAGGATCACGCGCTTATTCAAGAGCTGAAACGGCACTTCAAAAACAAATTACCCCGCCTGACCTGGCCGAAGGCGTCCGTTGAGGATGCCGTGCAAAAAATTCTCCGTGATTGGAAGGGGATTCAGGAGGAAGGCGCGCTTGTCTTTGATGTGGACGGTGTTTTGATTGAATTGCTGGATGAAGGCGACAGCGCGAAGCCCTTAAATGAAGCGGTGCTTGCGTATTTGCAGCAGCTCATGGAATCCAAGGTCACGCTGGGCGCGATTTCCGCCTCCTCGCGCGAACATATGGAAGAAGATGTTATCGCGCCGCTCAAAAAGCGTCTGCG
>JBFHCO010000225.1:0-1555 GCA_041585205.1 Candidatus Omnitrophota bacterium
CATGTGTTCGCGGATCAAACCGATCAGATAGGCGAACGTAGCGGTTTCATTAAGATGAATCGGGCCTTGGGGTATCTTCATCTTCCTTTGAAATTCAAATGCGGAAAGACCCGCAACCCATTCTTGCCTGAATCGGTCGGCTGTGAACAAACCTCCGCCGTACAGCTCGCGGAAAATGGATTTGTCGCTTGCATGCTTATTTTCACGCACATCGGTGGATGGCATAATCACCCGAATGGCGCCCACGCGGACGGCATGATATTTCACATAGACGATATGACCGTTATCCTCTTCGGGATAAAAAAGCGGAACTTCGATGATGAGGTCCTTTTCGGGATTTTCCGGATCCTTCAGATAATCTATGCCGTAATCTTGAGGCCTTTGAATAAAATTTTTTCCTTGCGCGGGATATCCGTGTATGTTGATTTGTGAACGGCTGACACCTTGGGAATAATTGGGAATCATGATCAAAAATTCGGGGGCTTCAGAGTGCGGATCCAGCGTCGTCACCCCGCCAAGATAAGCGAGGCCTCGAATCCACTCCCCAAAAAGCACGCCGAGACCTCCATGAAAACTCGAAAGTCTCGGCCCGATGCCTTCCTCAACGGCGCTGACGACACCTTCCAAACTCAACAGGATCGGTGTGCGGCCCTTCAATTCCTCATAATATTTGGATTTACGCATCCAGCCGACCATCCAGTCATAGGCCTTTCTCGCCTCGCTGATCACATCCTGCAGTTCCTGCCCGTCCTCGGCGGTCCAATGCGCCTGGGGTTTCGCTAACAGTTTCTGCACGCGATGGTTGAATCGCGGATCAAAATTAATGCTAAGTTCTTTCAGATATTGCAGATCCTCAACGGAAACATCGTGGCGCAACTCGGACCGTAGCTTTGAGTTGTCGCCCAAATCATCAAAGCGAAAATTTCCAATCCAAGGCAATGCGGATTTCAGGGTACGCAATGCCGTCATATGATGTTCCCGGTTACCGGCGTCAGGAAAAACATCCCAAAAACCGAGATGTTTTCCGATCGCGACCAAAGCGGCGGCCAAAGTTGATCCGTCTTCAAAATTTTCGATTAATTCATGCACTCCATAAAAGTTGCCGGATAGACGATCAAAGTTTGAGTCAAGAATCTCAGAGCTTAATAAGACAGGAAGGAGACGGTGCAGCTTTGGCGCGAGGCGCAATGCTATCGATCCGGAAAACCATATATCTTTGATGGGAGTTAGTTTGACATGGATTGCCGCACCGTTACCGTCTAGAATTTGTTGAAGCAGCGCTTTCAGCTGTCGGATAGCGAAAGCTCTCCTCTGCTCCACCGGCGCTGGAGATCCCAAGACGAACGGGCCCACGGTGACGGGTTGATGTTTCGAAGCTTCAATTTGAGCATCCGGTAAGTCACCGCGCAATTCGGAGCGCGCATGCGCCTGCCGGAAATAAGGCATGGTCATGATTTCACGGTTAATCGCATCCGGAACAGCACCCTGCCGCTGACGCCACGACTGAATCGCCCGGAAAACTTCTTTTTGCATTAAATCAGGGTCTCGGCCGAGC
>JBFHCO010000226.1:0-1552 GCA_041585205.1 Candidatus Omnitrophota bacterium
CTCGCGGTCCCGCACAAAAACGTCAAGTTTTCGGCGGGCCGCACTCACGCACTGGCGTGAGTGGTACGCGGTACTTCGATCTGCTCCATGAAACGTCTACTTTTCAAGGGGCTGCCGAGGCGGTAAAGCAGAAAACGGTCCATGAATCTTTTCATCTCCTGCTCGGTCGGGGGCGGGATGCGGTATTTCAGAGCCGTATCAAAGGGGTGGCCGATATCGTAGCGCAGGGCCGCCAGCGCCGAGACGCTTAAAGGCCGCGCGTCCGGCACTTCCGGCGCGCAGGCCGGGCAGTAAAGCGCGCCCTGATGCACGGAGAAAAATCCCGTTTCAAACGCCGTGTTTTGGCAGTTGAGGCAGCTGTCGAGATACGGCAGCCAGCCGATTTCACGCAGGAGCTTCACTTCAAAAAGCCGCGCGAGTTTTTCGCCGGAGATGGAAGGGATGAAACGGAAGGCCTGTTCAATCAGTTCGAAGATTTCCGGATGCGGGTCATGCACCTCGCTTAAGCGGTCGACCAGTTCCGCGAAATAACTGGCGTAGCTGATGCTGTTCAGTTTGGTCCGGAGTTCGTCGTGGCTTTCGAGGATGAAGGCCTGCGAGATCAAATGCAGTTCCGAACGCAGCTTTTCGTAATAGACGATTTCAAGATGCGTGAAAAGTTCATAAAGCGCGCCGCGCAGCTCGGCTTCGCGCCGGACACCCTTCACGATGCCGCGGATTTTGCCGTAGTCGCGCGTGAAAAAGGTCACGATGAGCGAACTCGAGCGGAAGGGCTGCGTCCTTAAGACAAAGGCCTCCGTTTTTAGAATGGCCATCAGCGCGCAGCGGCGTTTTTAACGCCGATTTGTTTCAAGATTTTCTTCTGCAGGCGGTCCATGCGCCGGGCATCCTTTCGGCGGTGATCATCGTAGCCTTTCAAATGCAAAATTCCGTGACAGACGTAAAACAAAAATTCGTAGGCCGGCGTGTTGCCGTAAAGCTTAGCCTGGCGCCTGGCTACCGGCGGGCAAATCACCAAATCCCCCAAAAAGGGCATGCCTTTTTTGACTTGGGGTCCGCCTGTCTGGCCGAAGGCCAGCACATCGGTCGCCCAGTCATGCGCGAGGTAGCGGCGGTTCAGCCCGCGCATTTTGCGCTCGCCCACCAAGAGCATGCTCAGGCCGGCCTTTTTGAGGCCGAGGGCGCGCAGCATGGCGGCGGTGTGGCGCTTCAGGGCAGCCGTCGAAACGGGAAGGTCCGCGGTTTCTTTGCGGATGCGGATGTCAAAAGCGGAATGCGGCATGGCGGGCTCAGGCGAAACTCAAGAATCCGTCCGGTATTTTTGAAACTGCCCCTCTTTGAAAAGGTCGGGGGCGTCGGCTTTCTGCTGCTGCGCCGGGTAGCTGACGCGCGTATGGAAAATCGCCATCAGGTTGTGCACGAAACTTTCCTGAATCTGATGCAGGTCCTTCAAGGTCAGGTCGCATTCGTCCATCTGCCCGTCGATGAATTTGTCATTGATGATTTTACGCACCAATTGGCGGATCAAAGGCGCGGTCGGTTCCTTTAAAGA
>JBFHCO010000227.1:0-1513 GCA_041585205.1 Candidatus Omnitrophota bacterium
CTTGCTGTTCGTCCATGGTTTTCTCAAACTCGAAGGAATCGTACAGCTTGGACAATTGATCATACTTTTTGATTTTCAGCTGCGCCCCTTCCTGCTCCCCGATGTATTTGAGAAGCTGGAGCAGAAAGGCGTTTTCATCTTCAAAAGCCTCCCGGTGCTTGTGAAATTCCAGCAGCTCGGGTGAAAAGATTTTTTCCCTCTTCTGATCCAATTCCATGCGAATTTCTGTCAGCGCTTTGCGGACATTCTGCTTGTTGCGGTAGGCACGTAAATAGGCGATATAATTGCGTTCATATAAACCCCAGTCCTCGATTCCGTAATAAATTCCTTCGGCATCATTAAAAATCGCGGCCATGCCGGCGCCCGTCACCTCTCCCTTTTCCAGATATTCTTTAAACACTTTGGACTTCACCAGCTCGTCGGGAAAGGATCTGAAAAGCGTCAAATCGAGCCTGCCGGCGCTGCCCTCCAGAGCCACCAATTCGATGCCGTACTCGGATTGAAGATAGTTGATTATTTTTTGAATGTTTTCCTGCGCATCCAGCACCGCATGCGCGTTTTGAATGACGATCACGAGCGGACTGCCGTCACCGTTTGTCGATTGCACCTGAATGGAAGCAACCTCCGTGGGCACCTTGATTTCATCGGGAAGCGGAAGAGGTAAATCCGCTTGGGTGGCAATCGTCACCGGAACGGGCGGCTGCGCCCACGTGGTGTTTGTAAGCGCAAAAACAACGACCGTCAGCAAAGCCAAAATACGGATGGCCCTGAGCTTACGGATCATGCCGCACCTCGCTGATCCGGGAGCTTATCCGCCTGAGATTCTTTCTCTACAATTTGTCCTTCCATTTCAAATGAAATGATCCTGCCGTTTTCAGGTATCTTGAAGACGATACGCACGCTGTCGCCGACACCCAAATGCTTGAAATTCGGATTCGAATCGCTGATTAAAAGAGGTTGGCCGTTTGCCGATGCGGTTTGATTCCCATGCTTATCGGATACCGGATGCACCAGAAAATCATGTACATCTTCTTGCAAGTACCGCCAATGCTTGCCTACTTTCACGCCCTTGATTCGCCCGCGCTTGCTTAAGCTGTAGAGTGTGGACAATGGAATTCTCAGATATTGACAAACCTCCCGCGCAGTCAGCACATGCCCGCCATGGGAAAGTCTGTTAGCCGTCATGCTCAATGTCTCCGTTCTCTTTCGTTATCGCAAACTTGCAGGCGGTTTTCATGAGTTCAAAAGTGCCAGGGATAGTGTTAACTGCTATGAATTAATAGGTTTTGAAACTCTTTTAAATACATTAAAAGTATCGCATCTGAAGGCTATAGATACAAATAAGGCGGGCTCTTTTTCGTCTTATTGCTATAATTTGCTAGATATTGATCTTACGCCGCTCTCTCCACCGCCAGCTGAGCAGCCTGGGTATCAAGGAGAGAATTGACATAACGGAGCATGAAGGAAATGGATTCTGCAATAGCTTCCGGGAACGGAAGCTGACTGTCTGTAC